>CAZNXR010000056.1:0-9483 GCA_964576815.1 uncultured Caulobacterales bacterium
ATGATCTCGATGCGCTCCAGCGTCTCGACGTCGGAATGCATGTAGCGCACGCGCACGCCCTGTTCGTGCATATACTCGGTGAGGTCCTCCGCCATGCGCTTCGTCAGCACGGTGACGAGGCTGCGCCCGCCCTTCTTCGCGACGGCCTTCACCTCCGCGATGACGTCGTCGACCTGGTTGGATTTGTCCGTCGTGACCGGGCGCACCTCGACCGCGGGGTCGATGAGGCCCGTCGGGCGGATGACCTGTTCGGTGAAAACCCCGCCGGTGCGGTCAAGTTCCCATCCGCCCGGCGTCGCGGAAACATGTGTCGTCTGCGGGCGCATTTTCTCCCACTCCTCGAATTTGAGGGGGCGGTTATCCATGCAGGAGGGCAGGCGAAAGCCGTATTCGGCGAGCGTCCGCTTGCGGTTGAAGTCGCCGCGGAACATGGCGCCGATCTGCGGCACGGTGACGTGGCTTTCATCCGTGAACAGCAGCGCGTTCTCGGGCAGGTACTCAAAAAGCGTCGGCGGCGGCTCGCCGGGCTTTCGCCCCGTGAGATAGCGCGAATAGTTTTCGATGCCCGCGCAGGACCCGGTCGCCGCCATCATTTCAAGGTCGAACTGCACGCGCTGTTCAAGCCGCTGCGCTTCGAGCAGGCGCCCTTCCGCGCGCATTATGGGCAGCGTCTCGTTCAGCTCCTTCTTGATGCCCATGATCGCCTGCGTCAGGGTGGGGCGCGGCGTGACGTAATGGCTGTTCGCGTAGACGGTGACGGTTTCAAGGTCGTCCGTCTTGGCGCCCGTCAGCGGGTCGAACTCGGCGATTGCCTCGATCTCGTCGCCGAACAGCGACACGCGCCAGGCGCGGTCTTCGTAGTGCGCCGGGAAAATCTCGATCACGTCGCCCCTGGCGCGGAAGCTGCCGCGCGCGAAGCCCGCATCCGCGCGCTTGTATTGCAGGGCGACGAGATCGGCGAGAAGCGTCTTGCGGTCGATCGTCTGACCGAGCGCGAGGCTGAACGTCATCGCCGTATAGGTCTCGACCGAGCCGATGCCGTAAATGCAGCTGACCGAGGCGACGATGATGACGTCGTCGCGTTCGAGGATCGCGCGCGTCGCGGCGTGGCGCATGCGGTCGATCTGTTCGTTGATCGAGCTTTCTTTCTCGATGTAAGTGTCCGTACGCGGAACATAGGCTTCGGGCTGGTAATAGTCGTAATAGGAGACGAAATACTCGACCGCGTTGTCGGGAAAGAACGCCTTGAACTCGGTGTAGAGCTGCGCGGCGAGCGTCTTGTTGGGCGCAAGGATGAGCGCCGGGCGCTGCGTCGCCTCGATCACCTTCGCCATGGTGAAGGTTTTCCCTGTGCCCGTCGCACCGAGCAGCACCTGGTCAAACTCGCCGGCCCTGATCCCGGCGGTCAGCTCCACGATCGCCTGCGGCTGGTCGCCCGCGGCGCTGTAGGCGGACTTCACCTTCAGCGGCCGCGTGAGCCCTCGCGATACGGGCCGTTCGGGGCGGTGCGGCGTCCAGTCCGACGTTGCGACGCGGTCGTGATAGGTCGCGACCGCGTCCGAGAATCCGCCGGCGACCGGCGCGATATCGGATTTCGGCGTCACCGGCTGCGCGGTCGGTTTCTTCGGTCGGGTAGGGCGCGGAGGCATGGTGGGACCATAATAATCCCCCGCAGGAAAGAAAGGGCGGCGCAATGGCGCGCCGCCCCTGAGCCAGCCTATCTTGCTCGGCGTGGGCCGTAACCGTATTTGCCCCAGTGATCGACCGTCGGCCACCGCGAGACGCTGTCGCGCGCGCCGGTCGCGAGTGCAGCGAAGTCGTCCGCCGTGGCGCGGTTCTGGTGATTGAAGAAGATCGCGATCACCTCATCGCCGCTGCGCGTGACGACGGTGCTCGTGCCGGTCAGTCCGCCTTGATGCGACCAGTTGCCCCCGGCGCCGTAGGGCTCGGGATTTGCAAAGCGTGCAAAGCGCGCAATGTCCATCGCCGACCCGATCCAGCCGCCATGGGCGTCCATCGCCTCAAGATAGAAACCGCCGTCCGGCCGCTGCACTTTTTCCGGATCGCCGTCGAACACCGAGTTGACGTCGTTGGCGAAGGACACGTCGTAATACTGCACCTCGTTCGGAAAGCGCCCCGAGGCGAGGCTCTTGCCGATCTTCATGTTGGTGATGCGAATCGGTTCGAAAACCTTCTGCTTCACATAATTCTCGTAAGTCTGGCCGCCCTGTGCGTGGATGATGCGGCCGAGAATGCAGTAGCCGAAATTCGAATAGTCCTTGTCGTCGATGCCGCCGCCGGGCGCGTAGGACAGAGCGACGTTCTGGAACATATAGCGGATGTTCTGCGTGCAGTTGGACGGCCGCGGCGTTCCGAGCGCGGTCGAGATCGTGTCTGTGTAGAACATCGGGTCAAAGCCGAGCGCGCCCCAGTTCCAGCCGCCCTTATGGTCGAGCAGGTGCTGAATGGTTATGTCGTCCAGCTGGTCGCTCTCATAGGGCTCAGCTGGTTTGAACGAACCGAGCCGGTCCAGCATCTTGTCGGAGCGCGAAAGCTTTCCGTCCGCTTCGAGCTTGCGTATCGCTGCGGAAGTGATCGGCTTGGCGATCGAAGCGATGCGGAAAAGATCTTTCGGCTTCACTTCGCGCCCGCTCTTGATGTCCGCATAGCCGAAGGCGCAGGAGTAAACGAGACTGTCGCCCTTGACGATCGCCGCCTGCGCGCCGGGGACCTCGTATCGCTTCATCCAGTCGATGATGCGCTGATCGACAGAGGCGAAGACCCCGCCGCAGTCGCCGTTTTTCACCGTGCCGTTGTCGATCATAATGCCGGCGTAATTCGATGCGCCGTCTTGCGGCGGCTCTATGTCAACGAGGCGCGCGCCATGCCGGCGGGCCTGCTGCAACAATTCGCTCGCAGAGATTCCATAATACCACCACCAGTTGATCGCGGACGGCCCGGTGTTCGGCACGAGGATGATGTCAAAGCGCTGGTTCGCGCCGCCGCCATAGCGCTCGATGTCCAGAAGACGCGCATTATGGTCGTTGATGCGCTGTTTCACTTCGGCGGCGGTCTGGCCGTAATACCACCACCAGCCGGTCGCCTTGGCGCCCACATTTGAGACCATGATCGCCGCGTAACGCGTCTGGCCGCCGTCCTTGTAGCGCTCAAGGTCGATGAGGCGCGCCTTGTGTTCAGTCAATTTGGCGCTGAGATTCTGGGGCGTCTGCCCGTAATACCACCACCAGCCGGTCGCATCGGCGCCGGCGTTCGGTTTCATGACGACCGCAAATCGAAGTTGGCCGCCGTCCATATAGGGATCGATGTCGATGAGCCGCGCGCTGTTCTCGTCCAACTTGGCGCCCACCTGCGCGGCGGTCAGCCCGTAATACCACCACCAGCCGCTGGCGTGCGGGCCGGAATTCGCGACCATCGCCGCGCTGAACCGCAACGGGGACGCGCTGTTGACGTCGAGGTCGATCAGGCGCGCATTGTTGGCGTCGATATAAGACTTTAATTGATCGGCCGTGACATTGTGATACTGCCACCAGCCGGTTTGTTGCGTCTTTGTACGCTCACTGACGATCTTTTCCTGAGCGGCGACGCTCCCGAAAGCGACTGAGATAACGGCGATCGTTTGGGCCAGCCTCCTGTAAATTGTCATGACTCTCTCCCATTCTGCGAAATTGATCTCGCTCGCCGACCCTAGCATGCCTTCGGGTCTGCATTGTGAGCAGGATCACTAAGCCGGGACTATTCAATCGCCGCGATCGGCGCCGCGGGTTGCGCAACTGCGATCTTGCAAGCCAGGCGATGAGTGCAATGCAACAAGCGCGGCGCTTATCCTATGCTGCGGCGCCGTCGCGATCTGAGGGTCGTTCGCCGGGATTGCTGCATGGGGGACACGGTACGCCAGTTGCGCCGAATTCAAGAGAGGTTTACCTTAAAGGGCCTGCGCGCGATATTGCGCGGCGGCTCCAAGGGGGGAAGCTTGGAAGGACTTAGGTCACCGCTCTTTATTCTGGTCGGCGTGCAGACGATTCTCGTCGCAGCATTGCTGTTCAAGACCTCTGCCTTAGAAAGGCGGATTGATACGGCCGCGGGTGAAGTTGCGCCGGCGTCCGAAAGCCGACCTGTCGCGGCAGCCGCGCCCGCCATTTCTTCCTCGATCACAGTCGGCGACGTGCGCGCGATTCTGCGCGAGGAGCTTGCGGCGCTAAAGCCTGCGCTTGCAGAAGGCGCGCCTGCGCCGGATCCCTCGCCGCCGCGTACGGCGCAGACGGACCGCGCATACCTTGACGTGCAGCAGTCGACGCGCCGCCTTATCGCCAAAGGATCGGCGACCGAGGCGGAAATGGCGGCGCTGGAGATGCAGATAGCGGATTTGCCCGCCGAGCAGCGCCGTCAGGCGCTGTCCGCCATCAGCCGCGCGGTGTCGAACGGAACGCTGGACGCAAGGTTCTGACAGTTCTTTGGGAGAGAGGAGTGACTATGACCATGCTTAGAAAACTGACGGTCGGCGGCGCCATCGCCGCTGTACTCGGGGCGTCGGCTTATGCAGGCTTCGCCCAGCCGGCGCCGGTAGACGTCGATCTGGCGGCGGGCGTTGCGCTGGGCGACCAGCTGACGGCGCGCATCGATGCTGATCCCGACGTGTTCATCGGCTGCGGCACGCGTACGATCCGTACGGGCGGCGGCGCGTTGGTCCGCACCGGGTTCTGCCAGGCGCGCGACGCTGCGGACGATCAGGTCCTTTGCTTTACGACAGACGGCGACCTGCTCGACGCCATGCAGGCCCTGTCGGATTTCGCCTTTATCACGTTCGGCTTTGCCGATGACGGCGCTGGCGGGTTTCAATGCAACCGCGTCGGATCCTCGACCCAGTCGTTCTATCTGTTCGACTACGGGTCGCTGAAAGTGAAGAAATAGAGCGATTTCGCTATCCGAAGGACCGCCGCATGCGGCGGTCCTTTCATCGAGCATGCCGACGGGCCGCCGCCCGCTTCCCCCGCGTCAGTTCGCCGCCGCGTTGCAGGTCGTGATCGCGGCCTTTGCTTCGGCGTATTTTTTCATTGGCTCTTCGAGCCCGGCTAGACTATCGACTGAAAGCGTCGAGAGCAAAGACAGCGTTTTGACCCCTTGCTCGACGTTTTTTTTGGTCTCCGCCGCTTTGGCCGCGGCGTCGGCGATGGCTTTTCGACTCGCCTCATAGGATTGGGCGCTGAACCGGTTCGATTGATAGAGCGCGCCGACGATTTCTAAATATTTGGCCGATACGATCGCAAAGCGCTGCTTGAATATTTGATCTTCAGACGTTTTGGCGGACACCAGACTGGTGAGCGCATTGTACGCCATCGTCCTCTGCCGGGACGCGGCAATCGCCAGCCGCGCTTCCGCGACGCTAATGGGTCCTTTGTCTGGAAGCCTGTCATTTTCCGGAGCAAACGCGCTCAACGCATTTACGAGCCTATCAACGTCAATCTCGCCGCTTGGCGTTATGCTCAAATCGATGCTTCCCGTGTTGGACACGGCGAACGGCAATGTTTTTCTTTCACTGCTGAGGGCGCCCGCAGCGAATACCTGCCCATGCTCGTATAGGCATTTCAGTTGCGCTGACGCCTTCGCGTAGGCGTTCCGCCTGTCACCGGGCTTTAGCCAGGAGCCCAATGCGCCGAGGGACGCAGCCGCGAACGCGGCGTCCTTTAGGTTATCGCCTGCGAAAGCCGTGTTGAACGCACCATAAGAGGCGGCTGCAAGAACGGCGAGCCCGAGGCCTCCTTCGATTAGGTTGAACTCACGCGACTTCTCGGCAAGCAATATGCTATCTTTGCTGATCGCGTTAATCAGGGCGTTAAACTCGGCGTTTTCCGAGTCCGATCTGCTGCTTTCTCCCGCGCGCCCGAGGCCTGGGCTGTCAACGGCACGGAGTGACTTCGGCGTTGCGCAAGACACGAGCAACAGCGCCGCGCCTGCGGCGGCCGCGATTTTTATCATAATTAATCTCCCCTGTTGTGCAGCCGCGACTAGACGGACGGCCGACAACAGGAGACTAGCGACTGTATTACTTGGACGCCAGGCAATTAAGTCAGCAGTGATTTAAAGTCGTACGTGACGGCCGTTTTCCGACACGATAGGCGAGCGGCGCATCTTGCGCAGCGGCTGGAGCCCTTATTTGTCCAGCACCGCGGGCCAATTCGCGTTCGCCTTGACGATGAACCCGTCGGGGTCCTTCAGCCATTTGGCCTGCACGCCGCTGTCGTAGTTGAGATAGAGCTTGCCGCCGCGCACGCTCCAGTTCTTCGGATTGCCGGGCGCGGTGTAACCTTGCGCGACGGCCCACGCGCAGTAGCCGCCATATTGCGGCGCATAGGCGTCCGGGTCTTCCTTGAACTGGTCGAGGTTATCGGCGCTCGAAAAAAGCCATGTCGCGCCGTCGTAGGAAAAGGCGAATTCCTTTGCGCCTTTGACGGGCTTTCCTTCTTCGAAATAGGCGACGGCGTCGTATCCGCCGACCGCCAGGTCGGAGAGGCGGCCGGTGAAGACTTCCGGGGACCCGGCGAAAGCCGGGGCCGCGAAGATCGGGAAGGCCGCGGCGAGCGCGGCTGCAATTTTTTTCACGGTAGGGAGTTCCTCTTTGAGGGGCGACTGGCGCCGGAGACGATAGGGCAGGCGGAAACGACGCAACTCTTCGGCCCCGTCTATGCGCTGCCGGGGCGCCGGTTCCAAAACACGCTTTTTCACGTCCCGGAGACTGGCAAGGGGACTGAGGGAAGAATTCCGTTCGCCGCTGTGACCTAGCTCACAGCATGCCGCGCTGACGCATGAAACGCTCCTTGCGAGGGCTAGGGGCTGTTTCGTTTCCAAAATTGCCGAGTTGACGCTGGCGCAGCTGCGCCACCCATATGGCGAGCCTGTCGCACTTCAGCCCTGCGGCGGTCTCTCGCCCGGCCTAAAGGTCCGGGCGGCATGGCGCTAGCGTCCGACGTGTCCCGTTGGCGGAAGTCGCCCAACGAAACCGCACCAGCGGGACACCGAAGGCGCGGGGACCCGCTCGGGGGAGGGGGTTTCCGCGCCTTCTACTTTTGCAGACGCCGCGGGCGCGGCTAAGCTCGCGGCTTCGCCGTCCGGGAACGCCCCTCATGAAACGCACCTTTTCCGTCGCCCTAGCGGCGCTAGTCCTGTTCGCCGCCGCCGCCGCCGAAACGCCCTCCGCGATCTTCGATGATTACTGGAAAACGACGCTGGAGGAGGATCCGTTCTCCGCGACCGCTTCCGGCGTCGATGATTACAATGACCGCGTTCCCGCAGTTGCGCCGGCCGACCAAGACCGCCGGCTCGGACAGGCGAAGGCCTTCATGGCGCGGCTCGATGCGCTGGGCGCGGCGCCGCTCTCGGAGGAAGACCGGCTCAACGCCGCGCTCCTTCGCTTCATCCTGAAGCATGACATCGCGCTTGCGGCGTTCCGGCCGTGGCGCATTCCGTTCCTGTCGGACAGCGGCTTCCACAATTCGATGAGCTATGTCGTCGCTTCGACGACCTTCCGTACCGAGAGCGATTATGAGGCGTACCTCAAACGCCTCGCGGCGCTGCCGGCCTATATCGACCAGAACATCGAGAACATGCGCGCCGGACTCGCCGACGGTTTCGTCCAGCCGAAAGAAATCATGACGGGCGTCCTGCCGTCATTCGAAGCGCAGGCGGCCCCGGCGCCGGACGATCATCCGCTCTATGAGCCGTTCACGCGTATTCCAGCTATCGTGCCCGGAAAGAAGGCGGATCGGCTGCGAAGGGACGCGCTGGCGGTCATCGGCGGAGATGTCATTCCCGCCTACAGGCGCGCCGCCGACTTCATGCGCGACGACTATGCGCCGAACGCAAAAGCGGTGGTCGGCGCGGGCGCGCTGCCCGAGGGCGCGGCCTATTATGAAGCGCTCGTGCGCTTTTTCACGACGCGCGACGACGCTACGGCGGACGCGATCCACAAGCTCGGCCTCAAGGAAGTGGCGCGCATCCGGAAGGAAATGGACGTCGTCATCAAGCGGACCGGCTTCAAAGGCGACTTCAAGGCGTTTCAGGAGTTCCTGCGCACCGATCCGCAATTCTACGCAAAGACACCAGAAGAGCTGTTGATGCGCGCGGCGTGGCTGTCGAAGCAGGCGGACGGAAAGCTGCCGGCCTATTTCGGCAAGCTGCCGCGGCAGCCCTATTCGGTGCAGCCCGTGCCGGCGGATCTGGCGCCGAACTACACGACGGGGCGCTATTCCGGCGCGCCGGCGGGCGCCGCCCGCGGCGGGGAATACTGGGTCAACACCTATGCGCTCGACAAACGTCCGTTCTATGAACTGCCGGCGTTGACGCTGCACGAAGCGGTTCCGGGACACCATCTGCAAATCGCCCTGGCGCTGGAAATCGAGAATGCGCCCGAGTTCCGCGCGCAATTCTATCCGCACGCCTTTGGCGAGGGCTGGGGTCTTTATTCCGAAAAGCTCGGCGTCGAGATGGGCATGTATGCGACGCCCTATGACGAATTCGGCCGCCTCTCTTACGAGATGTGGCGCGCTTGCCGGCTCGTCATCGATACGGGGCTTCACGCCAAGGGCTGGACGCGGAGCCAAGCGCTCGACTACCTCGCAGGCAACACCGCTCTGTCGCTGAAGAATGTCGAGACGGAAGTCGATCGCTACATCGCGTGGCCTGGGCAGGCGCTCGCCTATAAAGTCGGTGAGCTGACAATCTGGGAATTGCGGCGCAAGGCGGAAAAAGCGCTGGGGCCGAAGTTCGACATCCGCGCGTTCCACGATGCGGTGCTGGTGAAAGGCGGCCTGCCGCTCGAACTGCTCGCGGCCGAGATCGACGCCTATATCGCGCGCGCGAAAGCGAAATGATCCCGCGCATCGAGACCGAAAGGCTCATCCTCCGACAGCGGACGATGGCGGATTTCCCAGCTTATGCAGCAATGTGGGCCGATCCCGCCGTCGTCCGGCATTTCGCCGGCGGGCCGCTGAGCGAGGAGGCGGCGTGGAGCAAATTCGCCCGCATGGAGGGGTTCTGGCGTCTTTGCGGCTACGGTTTCTGGCTCGTCGAGGAGAAAATAAGCGGGGCGATGATCGGCGAGGTCGGCCTTGCCGAGTTCAAGCGCGACATCGATCCGCCGCTCGGCGGCAAGCCGGAATTCGGCTGGGTGCTCGCCAGCGCCGCGCATGGCAAGGGCTATGCGCGCGAAGCGGTCGCCGCATCGATCGCGTGGGGCGAAGCGAAATTCCCGGGCGCCGCATTTTCCTGCATCATCGACCCGGAAAATACGCCTTCGATCCGCCTTGCGACGGCATTTGGTTTTCGCGAAGCGGTGCGCGCGCGTTATCTCGGAAAAGAGGTCATCGTCTACCATCGCCCGATGATGTAATACCGGTTTTCGGTGATCTTGACTCATCGAGAAACGGCAAGCGCGACTGCGCGCCCGCAGCGAAGCGAGGATACCTTTCG
>CAZNXR010000057.1:0-7065 GCA_964576815.1 uncultured Caulobacterales bacterium
TCCGAAGATCAATTAAAAACAATCATGATTGTTTTTCAGTTGGCAAGAGGCGGGGCGATGGCTAACCTTTCACCGCTCAGCAAAAGGAGCATGACCGGACGATGGATTTCAGGCTGACAGCGCAGCAGGCAGAGCTTCGCGAGGCGGCGCGCGCCTTTGCGCAGGCCGAATTGCCGGACGTCGCGCGAGCGTGCGAGGAGACCGGTGCGCCGCCGTCACGCGCGCTCGTCCGCCGTTATGCCGAGCTTGGCTTTCTCGGCGTCAACGTGCCAGAGGACCTCGGCGGACTTGGTCTCGGCAATCTCGAAGCGCTGCTGATCCTTGAAGAATTTGCGAAGATCTCTTCCGCAGTCGCCTTTCCGGTTTTCGAATCTTGCGTCGGGCCGGTGCGTGCGATCGAGCATTTCGGATCCGACGCACTGAAGCGCCGGGTGGCGCCTGCCGTCTGTCGCGGCGAGACGATTGTCGCGATCGCCATGTCGGAACCGGACGCGGGCTCGGCGCTCACCGACCTGAAAACCCGCGCCGTCCTCCGCGGCGACAAGATCGTTCTGAACGGCGTGAAGCGCTGGTGCTCCGGCGGCGGCCATGCGGACGGCTATCTCGTCTATTGCAGGATGTCCGACGATCCTGGCCCGCGCGGCATCGGCGCCGTCTACATCGAAAAAAACGCCAAGGGCCTCAGCTTCGGCCCGCAGGAAAACCTTATGGGCTTTCGCGGCGTGCCGTCGAGCGATCTTTATTTCGATGACGCCGAGGCGCCATTGGAGAATATCGTGGTTCCGGCAGGCGGCTTCAAAAAACTGATGGAAGCGTTTGATTTAGAGCGCTGCGGAAACGCGACGATGGCGCTTGGTCAGGCGTCCGGCGCCCTTGAGCAAGTGCTAGGGTATGTGCAGACGCGCGAGCAGTTCGGCAAACCGATCGTCGAGTTTCAAGCGGTGCAGCTGCGTCTTGCCGAAATGCAGATGAAAGTCGAAGCCGCGCGGCTTCTCATTCACCGCGTCGCTTGCAATGCGGAGCAGGGGCTGCCGAGCGTTCTCGATTCATCGGTCGCCAAGTGCTTTGCCAACGAAATCGCGCGGGACGTTACGGGCTCCGCGGTGCAGATGATGGGCGCTTACGGCTATTCGCGCGAGTACGGCATGGAGCGTCGCCTTCGCGACGCATGGGGATGGGGCATCGCCGGCGGCGCCATCGACATCCAGAAAGTGAATATCGCCGCTGCGATGGTCGGGCGCCGGTTCGACCAGCGCCGCTAGCATGGCGCAAGAAAAGATCCCTGTCGGGTCCGCGTCCGATGTGCCGGCGAACAGCGGCAAGGCGTTTCAGGCCGGCGACTTCAGCGTCCTTGTCTGCAACACGCGCGAGGGATGGTTCGCGGTTGAAAATGTCTGCTCGCACCAGCTTCAGGCGCTTGAGGGGGGCAAGATCCGCGGCTGCTTCATCTTCTGTCCTCTGCACGGGCAGCGTTTTGACTTGAGGTCCGGCGCGCCGATCGGCCAGCTGACCGACAAGCCGTTGCGGCTGTTCGACGTCTCGGTCGAAGGCGAGAAACTCTATGTCAGCCCGTCGCCGCGCGCCGTACAAGATTGACGCTGCGGCAGGAGAAAACTTCCTCATCATGTTGATTGACGAGCCGATAGAAGAAAATTGCAACACCCCTGCCGGGGTCGCGGGACGGTCGCTTTTCGATGATCTCGGAAATCGCGCGCAGTTGATCGCCGGCGCGCACCGCGTTCGGCCAGCGCACCTCCTCCCACGCGACGCCGCAAATGAAATCGATGTCGCTGTTGATCTGATGATCGAGCCTGCGCCAGAGCGCAGCAGTGTAGACGCCGCTCGCTACGGCCTCGCCGAAAATGGAATTCTCCGCACGCTCCGGGTCGATATGAAACCACTGCGGATCATAGCGGCGCGCAAAGTCCAGCATGTCGGCGGCATCGACGGCGAGCGGTTCGGACATCCGCTTTTCGCCCACGACCAGATCGTCGAAAGTCCTGAAGGGTGCGGCCATGCGTTGCCTTTCGCGAAATGCGCCCTGCGCGCGTCGGATTTCTGGAGGATGCGATGATGAAAGCGCCGCCGGTGTCAACGACTGACTCCGCTGCAATCGGAACCGATCAGATGACGTCGCCGAGCCGTCCAGTCCGCGCCATGCTGATCGCCGGCGGGCGGTATCACGACATCGACCATGCGCGCCTGTCGCTCCTCGCCATGCTGGCCGACCGCTGCTTCGTGCGCACACGCGTTGAAAGCGATTATCGGTCGCTTGAAACACTGCAGGCTGCGGATTGCCTCATAACCTACACCTGCAATCTCGCGCCCGACGCGGCCGGCGTCTCTTCGATTACGTCGTTCCTTCAGCGCGGCGGACGGTGGCTCGCGCTCCACGGCACCAACTCGCTGTTGGCGCAGAACGAAGCCGGCCGCTGGTACGCGCCGGAAGACAAGTCTGGATTCATGGAATTGCTCGGCAGCCAGTTCGCCGCTCATCCGCCGATCGCGCCTTACGAAGTGAAAGCGCGCAAGGCGGACGATCAGCTCGTCGCCGGTATCGGAGACTTCATAGTCGAGGGCGGCGACGAACTCTACTACATGCGCCGCTTCGGTGAGATTGACGTCGTGCTTGATGCGCCGGCGCAGGGGCCAGCGAAAGGATTTGTCGAACGCGACTGGCCTGACGCTGAGCGCCATCCCGTACTATACCGAAAGAAGGTCGGCGCGGGCGAGATCGTCTATTTTACGCTAGGACACCGCCGCGGCCATTACGACATGGCGCCGCTGACGGCGTATTACCCGGCGATCGAGAAAGGCGCGTGGGAGGAGGAACCCTACGTAGAAATTCTCAATCGCTGCCTCGACTGGGCGGTGGGCGCCGTCGGTTGACGGCGGCCTCAATCGGCGCCGAAGACGAGCAGCACGTTTCCGGGCATGTGGTAATAAATTCCGTATCCGGAGTTGACGACGAGGCGCCCGCCGGCGATCGCCGCGCCTGGCCCGCTCATCGAGCCGCCGGCCGCCTCTGCGCCGGTGATCGTCTTGACCGGCGTCGTCGTGTCGTGTTTCCAGATGATGCTGCCCGTCGCGGCGTCATAAGCCTGCAGCCGACCGTCGAGATGACCCGCGAAAACGACGCCGTCTATCGACGTCGCAGCGGATGAGATTCCAGGATCGCAGAATTCGCGGCCGGCGCAGACATTGTCGGCCTTTGCACGCCAGAGGAATTCGCCGGTCGCCGCATCGACTGCATGCAGTCCGGCGCCGTTTATCTTCGCATCGTAGACGCGCGCATCGCGCGTGTCGGCCATATCGACGACCGGCGCGAAGACGGCCCCGTTTTGCGCCGTCATGCCGAAATGCACGCCCCCTTGCGTGCCGCCATGACCAAGGCGCTGCGACCAGACGATCTCGCCGCTGTCTGGCGCTATGCCGTAAGCGACAGCGGATTTCTGGCCGACGACGATGATATCGCGCCCCTCGCCGAGCGGGACGAGGAGCGGCGAAGCGGACAAGTCGACATCCGGCCCCTTTTCGACCGGACAGTTCTCGTTGCCCATCATGCAGCCGACATTCCATGCGTCGCCCGCCGTCAGTTGCCGGCGCCAAAGGATGCGACCGTTGTTCGCATCAACGGCGAACACCGCGTCCGAGTTTTCGTCCGCCGGCGATGAATAGTTTTGGCCCGTTCCAAAATAGAGCCGATTGCGGCGCGCATCGTAAGCTGGGGAATTCCAGACCGGCGCGCCGGACGGGCCGAGGATCAGCGTCCCTTTGCTGGTGCGGCCGTGTTCGCTGGGCGGCTCGGGGATAACATGGGTCTTCCAGATTTCATCGCCCGTCGCCGGGTCGAGCGCGGCGACGAGGCCCCGAAACGTGCAGCAGGCGTAATCAGGATCAGCCGCCGAGGTCACCTCAAGCGAGGATACCGGAATGAACAGCTTGCCGCCTCCCAGCGCCGGCGACCCGGTGATCGTCGCGTTGGGGTGATCGTCGATCTTGCGGCGCCAGATCTCGGCGCCGGTAAACGCATCGACAGCATAGGCGCGTCCGAGCACGTCGCCGAAGTAGAGCCGCCGCGCGCCGGCGTCCGCGACGATCGCCGTTCTCACTTCCGCGGAGGCGCGGAACGTCCATTTCACGCAGCCGGAGTCGAGATCAAACGCGTAAACGGTTCCATCCTGGCTGCCGACGAAGATCGTGTTCCAGCCGATCGACGGCTGCGAACGCGCGCGCACCGCGTTCGGGTAGGCGAACGCCCATTTGAGCGTGAGCTTCGGGACGTCCTCGCGCGTCAGTCCGGCGACGTCGCGCGGAACGAACCTTGACGTGTCATGGCCCCAGCCCACCGCCGCCGGGCCCGACCCTTCAAATTTCGCGGCGTCGCCGACGCAGGCGGGCGGCGCCGGCGGCGGCGTGAAGTCCTCAAGCGCGGTGCGGGTCAGATATTCCGCGATCCGCTTTCGCTCCGTCTCAGACAGATGCGCCGCCTGTGCGCTCATCAGGCCGTCATTCATCGAAGCGAGCACGGCGTCCGGCGCCATCATCTCCAGCCAGACGACGGCCGGCGCCTTCGGCACCCGCCCGGAATGGCAGGTGGCGCAATTCTCAGCGAAGAGCGCATTGCCGGGATGCGTGGCGGGATCAATTGACGCGCCGGTTCTTGCAACAAATTCGTCCGTCGTTTTCACGCGCGTCGATTCAAGGTGGGCGGTTGCGTCAGCGCCCCGGGGCCGCTCGATGGACGGCGTGCATCCCGCGGCCGCGATCGCGACCAGCCAAATGAGAATCACTTTTCCGATACAGCTCGCTTTTAACGACCCGATCATGCGCCCTCCTTGCAGACAGCCGCGCCGCGGACTGCTTGGCGAGCATCGGTCCAGCTTAAAAAAAAATCAATCGTGATTGTTTTTATGTAAGCGCAGCAGTGGTTTTCAGAACAAGGCTTCCGGCATGCGGGCCGAAACCTGTCATTTGAACGGCGCCCCATTCAACGTGACGCCTGAATCCGGCGCTGCAACCGTTGTAGAAGCGTATTAGAATGTCGAGGAGAATCCCGCGCCAAAAAAGACCTCTGTTCTCGGAAAATGCCATTCATTGACCGATCGGTCAAGGAATTGTACAACCCATACGCTAAGGGAGATCGCCCATGTACGCGCAAGAAGTGAAATCTACGGGCGAGCGCGTCCGGACCCTCGACGAGATGGGGCCGGAGGAGCGCGCCTTTCAGGAAAAGATCGACGCCGGGATCAAGATCGAAGCGAAGGACTGGATGCCGGAGGGCTATCGCAAGACGCTCATCCGCCAGATCTCGCAGCACGCGCATTCGGAAATCGTCGGCCAACTGCCGGAGGGAAACTGGATCGGCCGTGCGCCGACGCTCGACCGCAAGATGATCCTCCTCGCCAAGGTGCAGGACGAGGCGGGCCACGGGCTCTATCTCTATTGTGCGGCGGAGACGCTCGGGATCAGCCGAGACCAGATGACGGAGCAATTGCTGTCGGGGAAGGCGAAATACTCGTCGATCTTCAACTACCCGACGCTCACCTGGGCCGATATCGGCGCCATCGGCTGGCTCGTCGACGGCGCGGCGATCATGAATCAGGTGCCGTTGCAGCGCTGCTCCTACGGGCCCTACGCCCGCGCGATGATCCGCATCTGCAAGGAGGAAAGCTTCCACCAGCGCCAAGGCTACGCGATCATGATGGCGCTCTCGAAGGGCAGTGAGGCGCAGCGCGCGATGGCGCAGGATGCGTTGAACCGCTGGTGGTGGCCCTCATTGATGATGTTCGGCCCCTCCGACGGCGACAGCGTGCATTCGGCGCAGTCGATGGCGTGGAAGGTCAAGCAGAACTCGAATGACGAGCTTCGGCAGAAATTCGTCAACGAGACCGTTCCGCAGGCGGACTATCTGGGGCTGAAGGTCCCCGACCCGGGGCTCAAATGGAACATCGAGAAGCAGGGCTACGATTTCGGCGCGATCGACTGGAACGAGTTCTACGAGGTCCTCAAAGGCAACGGCCCTTGCAACGCCGAGCGCATGGCGGCGCGTCGGAAAGCGTGGGACGACGGCCAATGGTTCCGCGAGGGCCTGATGGCGCACGCGAAGAAGGCGAGCGCGCGCAAGATGGCGGCGGAGTAGGGGCGATGAGCAACGAGTGGCCCCTCTGGGAAGTCTTCATCCGCGGACAGCATGGCCAGTCGCATCGTCATGTCGGCAGCTTGCACGCGCCAGACGCGGAGATGGCGATCAGACACGCGCGCGATGTTTACACGCGCCGCAACGAAGGCGTGTCGATCTGGGTCGCGAAGGCGGCCGACATCGTCGCCTCGGCGCCCGGCGACAAGGAAGCGCTGTTCGAGCCGTCGAACACGAAAGTCTATCGCCACCCGACCTTCTACGACATTCCCGATGAAGTGGGGCATATGTGAGCGCGGGTCCGCTTTTCGAACTCGCGCTCAGGATGGGCGACAACGCGCTCATTCTCGGCCAGCGCGTTTCGGCGTGGTGCGGGCATGCGCCAGCGCTTGAAGAAGACATCGCCATGGCGAATGTCGGTCTCGACCTCATCGGACAGGCGAAACTGTGGCTGGCCCTCGCCGGCGAGGTTGAAGGCGCAGGGCGCGACGCGGATGCGCTCGCGTTCCTGCGCGACAGCCGGGACTTCCGCAACGTCCTCCTCGTCGAGCAGCCGAACGGCGATTACGGCCAGACGCTGATGCGCCAGTTCCTGTTCGACGCCTGGCACCTGCCGATGCTGAAGATGCTTCGTCAGTCTGCGGACAGCCGCGTCGCCGATATTGCGGCCAAATGCGCGAAAGAGGCCGCGTATCATCTCGACCGTTCGTCCGATCTCGTCATCCGCCTCGGCGACGGCACGGCGGAGAGCCGCGCGAAGATGCAGGCCGCTTTGGATCTGCTCTATCCTTTCGCGGCGGAGATGACGGCGGCGGACGCGGCCGATGAGGCGATCGCGGCGGCGGGTTTTGGGCCTCGGCTCGCCGACATCGCCAAGGAGTTCACAAATACGGTCGCCGCTGTCGCCGCCGATGCGACGCTGGCGC
>CAZNXR010000057.1:7165-9420 GCA_964576815.1 uncultured Caulobacterales bacterium
TATTCGGGGTGTCCGGCGACCGCCGTCATCGCCTTTTCAATCGAGGAGGCGCTGCGCCGCCGCGGCGTTTCGCGCGTGCGCGTGGAATCGCAGCTTGCGCCGCCCTGGACGACCGACTGGATTTCGCCGGCGGGGCGCGAAAAGCTGCGCGCCTACGGCATCGCGCCGCCGGAAGGGGCCGCCTGCGCCGGCGCCGCCGTCCGCAACGCGCCGAAGGAATGCCCGCGCTGCGGATCGGCGCATGTCGAGGAGGTGAGCCGTTTCGGCTCGACGCCGTGCAAGGCGAGCTGGCGCTGCGCCGACTGCCTCGAACCTTTCGACTACTTCAAGCGGTTCTGACGTGGCGCAATTCTATCCGCTGACCGTCACCGAGATCCGGCGCGACACGCGCGACGCCGTGGTCGTCACCCTCGCGCCGCTGGTCGATACTGCGGAGGCGTTTCGCTTTGTGCAAGGTCAATACCTGACCTTTCGCCGCCGCTTCGACGGCGAGGAAATGCGGCGTTCCTATTCGATCTGCGCGGGCGTCGACGACGGGGTCTTGCGCGTCGGCGTCAAGCGGGTCGAGGGCGGATGGTTTTCCACCTTCATGAATGAAGAGCTGAAGGTCGGCGACACGCTCGAGGCGATGGCGCCGATGGGAAACTTCCATGCCCCGCTCGCGCCGGAGCGGGCGCGGCGCTATCTCGGATTCGCCGGCGGCTCGGGCGTCACCCCGATGATCAGCCTCATCCGCACCATCATGGCGCGCGAGCCGAAATCCTCCTTCACGCTCGTTTATGGAAATCGCGTGACGTCGGCGATCATGTTCCGCGAAGAGCTCGAAGACCTCAAGAACCTCAATCTCGGGCGCCTCAACATCGTCCACATCCTCGAGAGCGAGGCGGGTGAGATCGACCTTTTCTCGGGCCGTCTCGACCGCGAGAAATGCGACGCGTTGTTTTCCCGCTGGATCGACGTAAAGGGCGCCGATCTCGCCTTCATTTGCGGGCCGGAGCCGATGATGCTCGCCGTCGCCGATGCGCTGAAAGCCCACGGCCTTTCTGAAGCCGCGATCAAATTCGAGCTTTTTTCCAGCCCGCGAACCGGCCGCGCGAAACCGAAGACAGAAGGCGCGGCGGCGAAGTCCGGCGGCGCCTGCGCGGCCACGATCATCATCGACGGCGCAGCGCGCGAGATCACCGTTGCGGCCGCCGGCCAGTCGGTGCTCGACGCCGCGCTCGCCAGCGTCATCGACGCGCCTTACGCGTGCAAGGCGGGCGTCTGTTCGACCTGCCGCGCCAAGCTCCTTGAGGGCGAGGTCGACATGGAGGCGAACTACGCGCTGGAAGACTATGAGGTCGAACGCGGCTATATCCTCACCTGTCAGAGCTATCCGCGGACGGCGAAGATCGTCGTCGATTATGACCAGTAAATGAGCGACGAAAGCGATATTGTCGGTTATCTCGCGCGTGGTGGGAAACTCTCCGCGCCCGACAACGCGCCGCCGCGATATCGCGCGGAGTTGTTGCGCCTGATGGCGAGCTTCGTCGATTCAGAGCTTGCCGGCGCGGCGGGCTTTGCGGACTGCGTCAATCTCGGGCCAGGCGTCAAGGAACGCATCGCCGCCGCGCGCATCGTGCTTGAAAAGCTCGATCACGCCGAGCGCGTCCTGAAGATCATGGGCGCCTTCGGCGCCAATGTCGCGCGCTATCAGAACGTGCATCCGTGGGCGGCGCGCATCGGGCGCAATGACGATATCGGGGTCACCCGCCGGGCGGGCGACATGCGCCTCAACGTCTTTCACTATCCGATCGCGGGCTGGACGGACTCCGTCGTCCTCAACGTGCTGATGGGAACGGCGACCGTCATCCAGCTCGGCGACTACGTGGTCATGTCCTATCAACCGCTCGCCGAGGCCTTCCGCGCGATCCTGACGCGCGAGCAGCGCCACGCCGAGCTTGGCGTTGAAGGGCTCGACGCCATCGGCGCGCGAGGGCCCGCGGCGCAGAAGGAGATCGGCGACAGCGTCGACTACTGGTTCCCGAAGGTCGCGGCGACTTTCGGCGGCGCCAGTTCTCCGCGGACGGAGCTGTTGCGGCGCTTCGGCGTCCGCCGCCGCACCAACGCCGACCTGCTCGACGAATGGCGCGGGCGGGTCAGCGTCGCGCTCGGCTCTTCCATGCGCGCCTGGGGCGGGCGCGCGTGACGCCGGACGCGGTGATCGGCGTTTGCGGCGCCGGCGCCATGGGCGCAGGCATTGCCGAGGTCGCGGC
>CAZNXR010000058.1:0-9410 GCA_964576815.1 uncultured Caulobacterales bacterium
ACCGTCGCGTGGTCGCCGTCCTGACGCACCCATTCGTGTTCGCGTGTGTAGCGTGTCGTCATGGCGCAGCTCCTATCCTCTGAAATAGCGATGTTCGACAAAAGGCGTGACCGCGATGCGCGCAGGAAGCGCAGCGCCGCGGACGATGACGCTGACGGGCGTTCCCGGCGCGCTGAAATTCGCCGCAACATATCCCATGGCGATTGGCCCGCCGACGCTCGGCCCGAAGCCGCCGGAGGTCAAAACGCCGATTTCGGCGCCGTCCGCATCGACGACGATGGCGCCTTCGCGCGCCGGGGCGCGTCCTTCGAGCCGGATGCCGACGCGCACGCGCGAGGGACCGTCCTTCAGTTCCCGGAGAATTCGTTCAGCGCCCGGAAAGCCGCCCTCGCTGCGGCGGCGTTTGCCGATAGCGAAGCCAATGGCGCCCTCGACCGGCGACGTTGTCTCATCGAGGTCGTGGCCATAAAGGCACAAGCCAGCCTCCAGCCTGAGGCTATCTCGGGCGCCAAGGCCGATGGGCTGCACGCGCGGGTCGGCGAGTATCGCGCGCGCAAGCTGCGGGGCCTTGCTGGCAGGTAAAGAAATTTCGAACCCGTCCTCGCCTGTGTAACCTGAGCGGCTGACGACGGCTTCAACGCCGCCAAAATCAACCTCCGCAAAGCTCATGAATTCAAGCCTCGCCAACGCCGGCGAAAACTCGGCGGCGACGCTGACTGCCGCCGGCCCTTGTAGCGCAAGCAAAGCCCGGTCATCGCGGCGCTCGAGGCGAACGGCAGACGGCAGGCGCGCGGCGATATGGGCGTAGTCGGCTTCCTTGCACGCGGCGTTAACGACGAGATTGATGACGCCGGGCGTCGGCGCGCGCCCGAAGATGAGATCGTCCAATATACCGCCGGCATCGTTCAGGAGCACCGAATAGCGCTGGCGCCCGACGCCGAGGCGCTGGACTTCCGCCGGGATCAGCGCCTCAAGCGCGCGCGCCGTCGTTTCATGGTCAGGACCTATAAGCGCTGCCTGACCCATGTGAGAGACATCGAAGAGCCCGGCCGCAGACCGCACTTGCAGATGTTCTTTCAAGATACCGTCCTTATACTGAACAGGCATCTCATAGCCGGCGAACGGCACCATGCGCGCGCCTAGCGCAACGTGAAGATCATAGAGCGGGGTTCGCAGCAATGCGGTCATATCAGGTTCCAAGCGCGTCGCCGTTCCCTATGGAACGGACGCCCCGGCTGTCGCGGAACCTGAGAGATTTCACGGATATGGAGCCCTTAAACCCCGTCTCCGCCTACTCCGTCGGTAGGGTGCTGCAAGCTCACAGCGCCCACTTTCCAGCCTTCGTCCGCTGCGCGCGGTCCTTTTGCCTGAGAGTTTCCGGGGCGGTTGCTCCTTCGGCGCCGGTCCAGAACGATGGAACCGGTCTCTCCCGCATACGCAGCTGCAGCGCTTTCGCGTTGACGCCCGACCATAGAAGCCGGCCATGCCGAGTCAACGATTCTTGCGGCGATGCGCAAACCCGATATGTCGCAGGGATCGACCTAAGCTGCGCGGACCGGATTGCGGCAAGGCTGGCAATGACCGCGAATTTCAAGCCGCGCGGTGTTCATGGCGAAGGCCGTCCGGCGCAGGACGGCGCTAATGCTTCCGATCGCCTCTTCCAGCATGATCTCGGTTGCCGATGCGCAGGTCTCGCACACCAGAAAGGCTTGAACGCTATGCGGGCCCTCGTGGCTGCAAATGAGAAAAGAATTGAGCGCTTCGAGTTTATGGATCAGCCCTTTTTCCTCGAGACTGTCGAGAGCGCGGTAAACCGTCATCGGAGCCCGCACGCCATTGGCTTTCAAGACATCGAGAATTTCGTAGGCCTTGCGCGGTTCTCGCGACGCCGACAAGACGTCCCAGACGAGCGCCTCGTTCTTTGTCAGGCCGTCGGGGCGCGCCTCAAGTTTGCTGCGCTCCACAATAGCAGGGTGTGAAGAGTCCGCCATTCCGCCCTCGCCCTTCGCCAGAACCGAAATGGCGTTATACCAATGTTATAGCGCGTGTAGAAGCCCATTACGGGTGAACGGGCGGCGAACTCAACGTCAGTTCCAACCGGCCCGGTCAAAAATCCGCACTGCCGTTGCCTGCAATTCGCCGAGCTTGCCCATCGGGAGTTCGTCTTCGCGGAACGACCCGAACGTCGTCACGGGGCCCGAAGCCTCAATATTACCGACAACGGGATATTCGTTGTTGCCCGAGGCGAAGGCGGCCTGCGAGGCGTCCGACAAAAGGAACGCGATCAACCGATTGGCGGCATCGGCGTGGGGAGCATGACGGGCGACGCCGACGCCCGAAATATTCACATGCGCGCCGGTCGTGTCCTGATTTGGGAATAACGCCGCGACCTTTTCCGCTATTGCGCTCTGGGCTGGGTCGGTCGCGCCGATAAATCGGGCGACGTAATAGGAATTGACGATGGCGAGGCGGCAAAGTCCTGCTGCAACAGCCTCGATCTGGGCGGAGTCATTGCCCTGCGGGGGACGGGCGAAATTTGCGACGACGCCCCGCGCCCATTGCTCCGCGGCCGCCTCGCCTTGATGGGCGATGATGCTGGCGAGCAGCGACTGGTTATAGATGTGCGAGGACGAGCGCGCGCAAATCGCGCCGCGCAAGTCCGGGCGCGCGAGATCCTGATAGGTCGCAAACCCCTCGGGCAAACCGAGTCCGCGATCGTAGACGACGATCCGCGCGCGCTTTGATAGCCCAACCCATAGATCGTCAGGCCCTCTGAATTGCGCCGGGGCGCGTTCAATCGCTTCCTTGTCGGATATCGGTTGCAGGACGCCTCGCTCGGCGGCGCGCCAGAGCATGCCAGCATCCGCCGTAATGAACAGGTCAGCCGGGCTTGCCGCACCTTCCGAAGCGAGACGTTCGATGAGCGCGTCGCCCTGCGCTTCGATAACGTTCACCTTGACACCCGTCTCCGCCTCGAAAGCATCGAACAGCGCCTGGTCGGAATCGTAATGACGCGCCGAGTAGACGTTTACTTCCGCGGTTTCCGTTGGGGCGGACGAGGGCGTTTCAACGCTCTCGTTTGCTCCGCCACACCCAGCGAGAACGAACAAGCAGAGGGCTGTCGCTGTTTGCGAAACAGTGCGGATCATGTGATTTCTCCGAAGTCTTAGCGTCGACCCCGAACCCTGAACTCCGGGGGAATATCGCTATTGCGAACCATTATCAACGGATAGTCGATCTCCAGACCCCCAGTCAAGCGCGCGCGAAGATCCGAAGTTTCGCGGGATCAAACTCTGCGCCGACCCGCGATCCAATCGTCATGAACGCGTCCGCGCCAAGCTGCAGGTGCGCGCCGCCCTCCCCCGCTGCTGTGACGGACCAGCCCGGACCGGAGAATCGGCAGTCGATTACGCGCAGCGGTTTGTTTGACGGGGCGGCTGCGACGGCGCCGCCCGCGAGGATGACGATTTCTACCGGACCATCGAAGGGACCTGAATAGGGTACTTCAGCGAAAGGCGTCTTGATCGCGTCGCCCTCGGCCGTTCCGAACAGCCGTTGGGCGCCGGGAAAGAGCCCGGCCCCTTCTGGCGTTGCGGGCGCAGCATAAAGCGCTTCCGCCGTTGCCGCTTCAATGATCCGCCCCGCCGACATCAAGGCGATCAGGTCGCCGATTTCAAGCGCCTCCTCGGGATCGTGCGTAACAACGACAGTAGGTATCCGCCGCGCTTTTAGAAGACGGCGCAAATCGGCGCGCAGGCGGCGGCGCAGGGCGTTATCGATACTGGCGAAAGGCTCATCGAGCAGTAACGCCTGCGGTTCGCGCGCCAGCGCCCGGGCGAGCGCCGCCCGCTGCTGCTGGCCGCCAGACAATTGATGGGGATAGCGGCTCGCCAATTCGCCGATGTCCACGGCGGCCAGTTCCCGCGCCACAATTTCCCGGCGTTTCGAAGCCGTCATTCCTACAAGGCCAAACGCGATATTTTCGGCAATCGTCAGATGCGGGAAGAGCACGTAATCCTGGAATACAAAACCGATAGGCCGGCGTTCAGGCGGCGTTGATGCGCGGCCGTCCGCCAGCACGACGCCGTTCAATTCGACGCCGCCCCGCCGTAGATCCTCGAGGCCCGCTGCAAGCCTGAGAAGGGTCGTCTTGCCGCATCCGGAAGGTCCCACAAGGCAGGCTATCTCGCCGGGCGCGACGGAAAGGCTGACGTCGTCGAGAACGACAGCGTCTGAAAACTGATGTGAGATATGGCGAAGAATGAGACTCATGCCTGCCTGTCTCGCATTTGACGATCGCGAATGATAGGTGGTCGTAATGCGGGCTTCCACTGGCGCAATCATGCGACCCGGCGCGCGCCCACCGTTTGGGCGGGCGGTGGGAAGGCGCGTGAGGGTATTGGCGATTGTCGCCGTCGTCCTTGTCGTCAGCGCGCCAGCCCTCGCCGTTCTTGCAAGCCTCCTCGCGCCCGCCAGCCCCAATCAGGCGCATATCTGGGCGACAACGGGGCCGCGCTATCTCTTTGGCACGCTCGCCCTTTGCGCTATGGTTGGGCTCGCTACGATGGCAATCGGTGTGGGCGCGGCGGCGCTTGTAACCCTGACGGAATTTCCAGGCCGGCGCATACTGTCGGTCGCCCTTGCGGCACCGCTGGCCGCGCCAGCCTATATCGTCGCTTATTGCTATGGCGATCTTCTCGGACCGTTCGGATTGATCGGCTCGAATTTCCGCGCGCTTGGCGGCGCTGGGTCAGTCTTTGAATTGCGCAGCCTGCCCGGCGCCGCCTTCATCCTTACCGTGACGACCTACCCGTATGTCTACCTTGCCGTCCGCGCCTCGCTTGGCGCGAGATCCGGCGCGCTCTTTGAAGCGGCGCAATCTTTAGGGGCAAGTCCGCCCCGGCTATTCTTCAGCGTTTTTCTCCCGTCCATACGGGCAGCGCTTGCTGGCGGGGTGGCGCTGGCGCTGATGGAGACCGCAGCCGATTTCGGCGTCGCGGATTATCTCGGCGCCCAGACCCTCGGCGTCGGAATCTTCCGCACCTGGTACGGGCTTGGCGACCTTGGCGCCGCCTCGCAGATCGCGGCGGCGCTGCTGGCGTTCGCCGCGTGCCTCACCTTCCTTGAATTGCTCGGCCGACGTGGCCGCGCCTCGGAACCGACCCACGCAGGCCGCCCTTTCAAGCCCGTGCGGCTGTCGCCGCTCGCCGCGTCAGCCGCGTTCGCTTTCTGCGCGGCGCCGATCGCGCTGGGCATCGGCGCGCCCGTCGCCGTCCTGGTCGGAAAGTTGTTCGCATCAGGATTGACTATCGGACCTGCCATGTCCGGCGCGGCAATCAACACGGCTGCATTATCCGCAACAGGCGGGGTTATCGCGATGGCGGTCGCGCTTATGCTCGCGTACGCCGCGCGCGCCGACCGTCGACAGTCGACAGGCGCGCTCATCCGCCTCGCAACGCTCGGCTATGCCGTGCCGGGGGCGGTGATGGCGATCGGCGTTCTAGCGGTTGCACAAGCTGCGGGAAATTTCTCCGGCGCCGCGCAAGGCGTGACCGCCGGCGTTGCGGCGCTCCTTTACGCTTATGTCGCGCGATTTCTGACGGCGGGGTATAATTCAGCTTCGGTAGGACTGGCGCAGATCAGTCCGTCTACGGATTCAGCCGCGCGCGCTCTTGGCGCCGGCCCGTTGCGTCTTGCCCTGCGCATACACGCGCCGCTCGCAAGCGGCGCCCTCGCCGCAGGCCTAATGGTGGTTTTCATCGATATCGCCCGCGAACTGCCGGCGACGCTTTTGCTGCGCGATTTCAATTTCGAAACGCTGGCGACGCGCGTTTACCGGCTGGCCTCAGATGAACGACTTGCCGAAGCGTCACCCGATGCGCTGGCCCTCATCGCGCTGGGAATTGCGCCGATGCTTTGGATTGCGCTCCACGCCGGCCCTGCGAAAACCAACCACCCGCCTACAAATCAGCGATGACTCAGCAGCGTCAGACTGTGGAAAGCCCTGCCGCTTCGACGCAATCACAGATATAGTGCGCCTGGTCCGGCGTCAGATAGGGATGCATTGGAATAGACAGAATTTCCTGCGCCAGCGCTTCGGTGTTGGGCAAACCGTCGGCCGGCGCCAATTTCTCGAAGGCCGGCATATGATGCAGCGGAGTTGCGTAATATATGGCCGTCGGAACGCCGCGCGCCTTCAGGTACGCGGCGACGGCGTCGCGATTGGCGATGCGGATAGAAAAATATCCGTACCCTGACTGCGCTCCTGCAATGTGCTCCTGCACCGCTGCAACGGTCCCAAGTCGCCGATTGTAGATCGCTGCAATGCCGTGGCGCGCTTCGAGTTCATCGTCAAAGATAGCGAGTTTTTCAAGCAGAACCGCTGCCTGAAAACTGTCCATCCGCCCGTTAAACCCGACGCAGACGGAATTTTTCCGCGCCGCGTCTGTGCCATGCCAGCGAATTGATCGCCAAATTTCAACGACTGAAGCGTCCTGCGTCAGGATCGCGCCCGCATCGCCATAGGCGCCGAGCGCCTTGCCAGGGAAGAAGCTCGTGGCCGTCGCAGGCGCGAGGTCGCCAACCCAGGCGCCGTCGAGGCGGCCCCCGAAGCTCTGCGCGCCATCCGCCAAAAGATATAGGCCCTCCCGGCGGGCAATCGACCCGATGGCCCGATAATCGGCGGGCGATCCGAAGAGATCGACTGGTATTACTCCGGCGGGACGCAATCGACCCTCGCGCCGGACGTCCGCGATGCGCCGTTCAAGATCATGCGCATCCATGTTGAAGGTCCCGCGATCAACGTCGACAAAGACAGGCGTCGCCCCGGTCAGCAGAACCGCATTGGCTGTCGCGTTGTAAGTGAAGGCCGGAATGAAGACTGCGTCGCCCTCCTGAAGACCCGCCGCCAAGAGAGGGATGATCAACGCGGCCGTACCGCTCGCGCAGGCCACGGCCGCCGCCGCTCCTGTGCGCATCGCGAGCCGGATTTCCAACTCTTCGATTTCCGGACCCGCGATATACCGCCCATGGTCCAGAACTTCGGCTATGCGCGCCTCAATTCTTGAGCGGATGCGGCGCTGTTGCGCGCGAAGATCAATAAAAGCGATCTCCCCAACAGAAGATTGACTGACTAGTGAAAGATTAGCGACGCCGTTCATGACATGACCATTGCGCTGCGCGGGCCTTCAACGTCAACAGGCGAAGCGCCGCGGCTTAAATTTCGGACAGAATTTTCAATCGCCAACGCCAAATCGAGCGCCGCGGCCCCCGCCTCACCAGTAACAGCTACCGGCGCGCTGGTTAGTATCGAATTAAGGAACGCTTCGACACCGACTTTCAAAGGATCGGTCGCCGCTGACGTAAGCCCGCCGGCTGGAGGCGCCGGCAATTCGCAACCCGTCGTATTTGTCAGGATACGATCAATGAAGTCGATCTCAATCCGCCCGTCATCATAGTGTGCGATCAATTTCCGCGACCGTGACGCGCTGCGGCGACTGGCGAGAAACCGGCAAGCTGCGCCGCCGGAAAATGTCAGCGTCGCCGCCATCTCGTGCGCGTCGCCGGCAGCGGCTACGGACAAAGGCGCCTTAAATCCAAAAACGCCCATGAGATCGAGATCGTGGATCATCAGATCGATGGCGACGGAGACTTCCTCGCAACGACCTGAAGAAGGACCGGTGCGAACGAATTCTAACAGATGCGGCTGTTTTTCCACGCGCGGCAGACCGAACTCCGCCAACACAAAGCGCTCTTGATGGCCAACCTGCAGCACGCAAGCGTTTTGACGCGCAAGGCGGTTCATTCGAGCCGCATCATGGGGATCAAGCGCGATCGGCTTTTCAACATAGACGTGCCGACCGCGCTCGAGCGCGGCTATGGCGAGCGAACCGTGCGCCGCCGCAGGGGCCGCGATGATGAGCGCATCAACCGCAGCAAGAAAGTCGGCATAGTCTGTATACGGCTGCGCCGAAAACTGCCGCGCAAGAGCCATTGCCCGTTCAGGTTCGGCGTCGAATACCGCGGCCAGTTCGGCCCGTTCGCTCTCAAACAACTTTCTGGCGTGAAACCCGCCGAATACCCCGGCGCCGGCGACGCCAGCCTTTACGCGTAATGGTGCAACTGTTGACACGCACGTGCTCCCGCCTGCTCGCCCTTCAGCCGTTGCCCGGGCGAAACATAACGGGAGCCGCCTCGTCGTCAAACAGCGGCGGGGCCCATTACCGCATCAACGAATGTTTCGGATTATTTTGATCCGTGCGGCGCGATGCCGACGTGGCGGCGCCTTGTCAGGCCGATCGATCGCGGTGCTCACGCAACCGGTCGGCGAAAATGAACGCCAATTCCAGCGCCTGGCTTGCATTCAGTCTCGGATCGCAATGCGTGTGATAGCGCGAGGCGAGATCGCCCTCCGAGATATCCTGCAGACCTCCGAGACATTCGGTCACATTCTGCCCGGTCATTTCGAAATGCACGCCGCCGGGGTACGCGCCCTCGGATCGGCAGATCGCAAAAAACGCCTCCACCTCCGACATGATATCTTCGAAACGACGCGTTTTGACGCCGTCGGAGGTCTTGATCGTGTTGCCGTGCATGGGATCGCTGGACCAGACAACGACCCGTCCCTCGGAGACGATGCGGCGAATCAGGCGCGGCAACCCCGCCTCGACCTTGCCGGCGCCAAATCGAGAGATCAGAACAATCCGTCCGGGAACGTTTTTCGGATTGAGGATGTCAAGCAGCGTCAACAACTCGTCCGGGTCGAGGCTCGGCCCGCATTTGACGCCGATCGGATTTTCGACGCCGCGGCAGAACTCCACATGCGCGCCGTCGGGTTGGCGCGTTCGGTCACCGATCCAGATGAGATGCGCGGACGTGTCGTACCAGCGCCCGCTAGTCGAATCGATGCGCGTCATCGCCTGCTCATACCCGAGCAACAGTGCTTCGTGGCTCGTGTAGAAATCAACCTCGCGCAGCGCGCGCACGTCGCTTCCCGTGACGCCGCATGCCTCCATGAAGGTCAACGCCTCGGAGATCCGGTCAGCAAGCTGGCGGTAGCGCTCCGCTTGCGGATTGCCGTCGACAAACTCAAGATTCCAGCGGTGCACGTTGTGCAAGTCCGCATAGCCGCCGCGCGCAAAGGCGCGAATGAGGTTCAACGTCGCCGCCGATTGACCATAAGCCTTCAGCAACCGCTGCGGGTCGGGCGCGCGGGTCGCCGGGTCGAATTCCATGCCGTTGATGTTGTCGCCGCGATAGCTCGGCAGCGTCACGCCGTCGATCGTTTCCGTCGGCTCGGACCGGGGTTTGGCGAATTGCCCGGCGATGCGGCCGAGTTTCACAACCGGCATCGCGGAGCCAAACGTCAGCGCGACCGACATCTGCAACAGCACCCGGAACATGTCGCGTAT
>CAZNXR010000059.1:0-9380 GCA_964576815.1 uncultured Caulobacterales bacterium
CGACGGACGTCGTGGCGGCGATCGCGCGCATCTCCTATTTCTACAAGCATGAAAGCTGCGGCCAGTGCACGCCCTGCCGCGAAGGGACAGGCTGGATGTGGCGCGTGCTTGAACGCATGGCGCGCGGCGATTCATCGACCGCCGAAATCGACAAGCTTCTCGATGTCGCAAGCCAGGTCGAAGGCCACACGATCTGCGCGCTCGGCGATGCGGCCGCCTGGCCGGTGCAGGGCCTCGTTCGCCATTTCCGCGGCGAGATTGAAGAGCGCATCAACCGCTACCGCGCCGACCGGACTTTCGTCGCCGTGGCGGCGGCGGAATAGGCCGGACGAAGACGCTGTAAAAAACCCCGCGCCGCCGCGCTTTTCGGGGTCCCGAGGCGGCGATTCTGGGGAAAAGCGGGATCAGGGAGCGAAAAAGCGCCGGTTTTTGGGGGTTTTTTGCGCTAGGGCACGCTGGAAACCCTTTGCAACCGCGCGAATCTGGTGATTGTGACGCCGGTTCTTGTTTCACCGCATCAAAAAGGAAAACCAACGATGCCCCCCGCCAAGAAAGCCGCTCCCGCCAAAAAAGCGCCGGCGAAAGCCGCGCCCGCCGCCAAGAAGACCCCCTCGGTGCTGACGCTGAAGCACCTCGCGGCCGATCTCGCCGGCGCGCATGACATGCCGAAGAAAGCGGTCGAAGGCGTGCTCAACGACTTCGTCACGCTGATCGGCAAGAACCTGAAGAAGGGCGCGAAGCTCCGCATCTCCGGACTCGGCATTTTGCAGGTCCGTCACCGCCCGGCGCGTATGGGCCGCAACCCGGCGACCGGCGAAGCGATCAAGATCAAGGCCTCGAAGAAGATCGCGTTCCGCGCCGCGAAAGACCTCAAAGAGTCGATCTAAGGGCGGCTCTTCTGCTATCAGCGCCGCTGGAGCAAGGCTCCGGCGGCGTTTTGCATTTTCGGTGTCGCATGAAGCATTTTCTGTTGTTCTACGAAGCCGACGGCGACTACGCCGAGCGCCGGAAACCGCACCGGGCGGCGCATCTCGCCCACGCGCGCGCCGCCAGAGCTCGCGGCGAACTTGTTCTCGCCGGCGGTCTTGCCGACCCGATCGACGGCTCCGTTCTCCTTTTCAAGTGCGAAACGGATGAACCCGCGCGCCGCTTTGCTGAAGCGGACCCTTATGTTCTCAACAATGTCGTGCAGCGCTGGCGCGTGCGTGAATGGACGACGGTCGTCGGAGATCTTGCGCTGACCGAGGTGAAGTTTTGACGGCGACGATCAGACGCGCGCGCGCCGATGAAGCTGAAGCGCTGGCGGAGCTTGGCGCGGCAACATTCACGGCGACCTTCGGACATCTGTATTCGAGGGAGAACATCGAGAAGTTTCTGGCGAAAAACCACGCGCCGGCCGCCTATCGCGCGATGCTCTCCGACCACCGCTCAGCGGTTTGGATCGCGGAAAGCGACGGCGCGCGCGTGGGTTACGCCGCGGTCGGACCTTGCACGCTCCCGGTGCCTGACATGCCGCCGAATGCGGGCGAACTTGCGCGTCTCTACCTCGTCAAGAACGCTCAAGGGACGGGAACTGGAAAAAGGCTTTTGGAAACCTCGCTGGAGTTTTTGCGCAGTCGCTATTCAACGATCTATCTGAGCGTCTACCGCGATAATTTCACCGCGCAGCGGATCTACGAGCGTGCAGGATTCAAGAAGATCCATGATTACTTTTATATGGTCGGCGACCACGCCGACCCGGAGTTCATCATGGAACTCGTCCGGACCTGAGGAGTACGCATGGAAATGGCCGAGCGCCTTCTGATTTGCATCGGTACGCAGAAGGCCGGAACGACATGGCTGTCTGACTATCTCCGATCGCGGCCCGACGTTCATGCGCCGCCGGTGAGGGAGGTTCATTATTTCGATGCGCGTTTCGTCCCGAAATGGTGCGCGAAGTATGAAGAGGAGATGCTCGCGGAGTTTCAGCGGGAAGTCGCGAGCCTGTCGCTGACGAATTGCGGTGATCCCGTTCTGCAGCAAAAGCTCGCTGCGATGCTGTTGCGGTTCCGTATGATCGGCGATCCGCGGGAGTATATGCGGTTCATGAATTGGGGGCGCCGATCCTCGTCCGTACTGTTTGAGGCGACGCCCGACTACGCCATGCTCGACCGCAACGGCTTCGCCGCGATGAGGCGAATGTCCGACGATGTGCGCCTTGTATTCCTGATCCGAAATCCCGCCGACCGTTTTTGGTCATCCTTGCGCTTCAACAAGACGCACCGTCCGGAGTTCGACATCGACGCGATGTTTGACAGGTTGATCGACCGCGAGGACTTCCGGCTGCTCGCCGATTACGGAAGAACGATCGCCGAAGCGCGAGCCGCCGTAGGTTCCGATCGCCTCCACGTCGAGTTTTACGAGCGGCTGTTTACGCCGGAGGCTGTCGCTGCGATCTGCCGTTTCGCCGGACTCGACTATGTTCCTCCAGATTTCGGAACGCGTTCGAATGCATCGCTTTCCGCCGAAATGCCCGCGCGCCTGCGGCTGAGGGCGATCGGAGCCTATGAAAAGAGTTATCGCGACGTCGCCGAGCTTTTTCCCGATAGCCTTCCGGCGTCCTGGCGTTCCGACATGGACCTGCTCTGATGAGGGAAGACGGCAACGCTGATTACAGGTCGCGCGGGGCTACTTTTTGCATGACGGCGGCGTCGCGGTCGAACGCGCGCAAGGCGCCCGACCTGTAATCGACGAGCGCGGCTGGCGAATCCGGACCTCGCCGATACTCGGCGATCCGCCCCTTGATGACGCGCGGGCGCGCCTCATTCGTAGCGACAAACACGTCGTCGCCGGAAAGGACCGGCGCCGTCGGCGACACCCAGACGATTTCGCCCTGCTTGTACCGCGGCCAGGCCGCTTCGTTCGGTGCGCGGAATCCGTAAGCTTCGGGAAATCCTCGAAACGGCGCAGGCGCAAGCAGGCGCTGTTCAGGCGTCGCGGCGAGATCGACGACCCAGTCGCCGTCTGAAACGGCGCGTGCGGGATATACCGGCGAGAGAGTGGGCGCCGGCGTAAGCTCGGCTTCGTAGGGCTCTTCAAACCCGTCGCCGCGGAAGCTGCGGAAATACTCCTGGAGGCGGACGAACTCCTCCTCCGATATTTTGCGTTCGGATCGCAGCAGGCGGCTGACGGCTGACGCATCGACGCCCATCGCCGCGGCCGCCTCCTTCTTGAGGACGCCGGGAAAGTTAAGCATCCATCGGGCGCGTTCGGCCCTGTCCGCCATTCTTCCGGAAACTCCACGCTTCGCACGCGTTTCCGGCTTGCTTTCGCTCGTAACCTTGCGCTAGCGACCAGCGCGGGTGAGGGTTGTCCGGCTAAATTTAAGGTTGCATCTCGACGCCGCGCGCCTGCTCTGGTTCCGCTGAATGAATGCCGCTAGATCGACCCTCCGCTTGTAAGTTATCGCCATGACCGAACTTAGAAAAATCAAAGTCAACGGACGCGAAGTCGATGTGGCGCCGAACCTGACCTTGCTGCATGCCTGCGAGGCGGCGGGGGAGGAGATCCCGCGATTTTGTTATCATGAGCGGCTGTCGGTCGCCGGCAACTGCCGGATGTGCCTCATCGAAGTGAAGGGCGGCCCGCCAAAACCGGTCGCCTCCTGCGCCCAGAACGTGCGCGACCTTCGCAGCGGGCCGAACGGGGAGCCGCCCGAGCTCTTCACCAACACGCCGATGGTGAAGAAGGCGCGCGAAGGGGTGATGGAGTTCCTCCTCATCAACCATCCGCTCGATTGTCCGATCTGCGACCAGGGCGGGGAATGCGACCTGCAGGACCAGGCGGTCGCCTATGGCCGCGACGGCTCGCGCTACGAAGAGAACAAGCGCGCCGTTGAAGAAAAGCACATGGGCCCGCTGATCAAGACGATCATGACGCGCTGCATCCAATGCACGCGCTGCGTGCGATTTGCGACGGAAATCGCCGGCGTCGATGATCTCGGTCTCGTCAATCGCGGCGAGAATGCAGAGATCACGACCTATCTTGAAAAGGCCGTCGAAAGCGAGCTGACCGGCAACCTTATCGACGTGTGTCCCGTCGGCGCGTTGACGTCGCGCCCCTACGCGTTCAACGCGCGCCCATGGGAATTGACGAAGACCGAGACGATCGACGTCATGGACGCTGTCGGTTCGAACATTCGCGTCGATACGCGGGGCCGTGAAGTATTGCGCATCCTTCCGCGCCTTAATGAAGCGATCAACGAGGAATGGATCGGCGACAAGACGCGGTTCATCTGGGACGGCCTGAAGCGCCAGCGTCTCGATACGCCTTTTATCCGCGAAAACGGGAGGCTTCGCCCGGCGCGGTGGGACGAAGCGTTCGCCGCCGTAGCGCAGAAACTGAAACCGGCGGCGGCGGAACGCGTCGCGGCGATCGCGGGCGACCTCGTCCCCGCCGAGGCGATCAAGGCGCTCAAGGACCTGATGGCGGCGATCGGCTCTCCGCATACAGACTGCCGGCAGGACGGCGCTCCGCTCGGCGGGGATCGGGCGTCCTATCTGTTCAATTCCGGCATCGCCGGCGTCGAACGCGCTGACCGGATTCTGCTGATCGGAACCAACCCGCGTGTCGAAGCGCCGATCATCAATGCGCGCATCCGCAAGGCATGGCTCTCCAGTCTCGGCCTCAAAGTCGGCGTCATCGGCGAGACGCCGAAATTGACTTATGACTATGAGCGGTTCGGCGCCGGCCCGGAAAGCCTTGGCAAGGGCGCTGATTTCCTTCGTGGGGCGGAGCGCCCGTTGATTATCATCGGCATCGGCGCGCTCGCGCGTGCTGACGGCGCTGCGATCCTAGCGGAGATCGCCGCACTTGCCGCGTCCGTCGGCACGGTCAAGGACGGCTGGAACGGCTTCAATATTCTTCATCTTGCCGCCGCGCGCGTCGGCGCGCTCGATCTCGGATTCCTGCCGAAGCCGGGCGGGCGCGATTTTGCCGGCATCCTCAGCGGCGCCGCCGAGGGCGCGATCGACGTCGTTTACAATCTCGGTTGCGACGAATTCGACGCGGCCAAACTGAAGCGCGCCTTTGTCGTCTATCAAGGCCATCATGGCGACGCCGGCGCCCGCCATGCCGACGTCATCTTCCCCGGCGCCGCTTATGTCGAGCAGAGCGGTATTTATGTGAATACCGAGGGTCGCGCACAGATGACGGCGCGCGCGCACTTCCCCTATGGCGAGGCGCGGGAGGATTGGGCGATCATCCGCGCGCTCTCCGACCGGATCGGCAAGACCTTGCCCTATGACGACATCTTCGGCTTGCGCCAGGCGATGATCGCCGACGCGCCGTCGCTCGGCCGCATCGGCCAGCGCCCGGCCGATCAGCCGCTCGATCTGACGAAAGTGGGAAAGAAAGGCGCGATAGGATCGGCTCCGTTCCGTTCGCCGGTGCGCGACTACTATCTCACCAATCCGATTGCGCGCGCCTCGAAGACCATGGCCGAATGTTCGTCGGCGCTGTCGGGAGCGTTCAAGGTGGCGGCTGAGTGACGAGGGCCTCCGGATGACGACCCCCGCGCCGCCCGATGATCCGGTTGTCGCGGCGATCCGAACGAATATCGTGTTCGAGAAGATGATCGTCTCGGTGCTGACGGTCGCCGTCTTGGCGGGCGCCGCCCATTTGGCGATCAGCATTGCGGCCGGCGGTTTTGGCGCGGGCGCGATCGGCGCTTCCTTCCTCCGGGCCGCGACCTTTACGCTCTTGTTCTTTTTCACGGCGTTCGCCGCCGCCGTCGCCGTCGGCGTGCCGCTGTTCCACGAGCTGGAGAAACGAAAGCTCCGGATGGCCTGGCCGTACGCCGTCGCGGCCGCGCTGGTGGGACTTCTGGTGTTGTCGGCCGCCGGTGTCGCGCCGGGGTTTGAAGCGCCCTTTAGGGCGCTGTACCTCGTTCCGGGCGTCGCGGCTGCGCTCCTGTTCGCGCGCAAGATGCAGCCCTTCTGGGAAGCGGCGCGGCGTGCGGAGGAAACGGTTGTTCCCACCGTATTCAGGCTGCATTGATGGCGGCGGTGCAAACGCCGCCCGTTTGTTGGGTCGTTACTGACGGCCGCGCCGGCATTGAAGCGCAGGCGCTCGGACTCGCCGAAGCGATCGCGCGCCGCGCGCCGCTTGAAATCGTCGTCAAACGTGTCCGCGTGCGGTCGCCTTTTCGGACCTTGCCCCGCGAGGTCTGGCGCGACCCCTTCACGAATCTTGAAAGCGATTCAGATCCGGTCGGCGCGCCCTGGCCGGCGCTCTGGATCGGATGCGGGCGTCTGTCCGTTCCTTTCTCCATGGCGGTGAAACGGCGCTCGCCGCAGACATTCGTCGTGCAGATCCAGAACCCGCGCGCGCCGCTCAGCGCTTTTGACCTCGTCATTCCGCCGGAGCATGACGCCATCCGCGGCGAGAACGTGTTTGCGATCCTCGGTTCGCCGAACCGCATCGACGCGGCGACGCTTCGACGCCCTGTCGTTGCAGGCTTTGCTCCTGTCGCCGTGCTCGTCGGGGGTGAAAACAAGGCTTTTCGCTTCGGCAATGACGACGCTGCTGCGCTCGCTGAGAAGCTTGTCGCCCTGCAGATGCCGCTCGACGTGACCGTATCGCGGCGCACGCCGCGATCGGCTGCCGACATTCTTCGCTCGGGGCTCGGCGATTTCGCGGCGCGTTTCTTTGATCCTGCGCGCAGCGACGACGAAAATCCCTACCCTGCAATGCTGGCGAGCGCGCGCGCGATTCTGGTGACGGAAGACAGCGTCAACATGGCGGCGGAAGCAGCATCGACCGGCAAGCCCGTCTACGTCCTTCGCTTGCGGCGAAAGCCGTTCGCCCGGACGCGCAAATTCGACGCGTTCCACGAGGGGCTGCGCGCAAGGAATGCCTCGCGCCCATTCGAGGGCGTCATTGAAAGCTGGCGTTACGATCCGCTCGACGAGACAGCACGCGCCGCCGAAGCGGCGCTCAGCCTCTGGAACGCGCGCTGGCGTTGACGTTTTCGTGTTCGACGAAGCGTTCGTCTCTTGCGTCCGGGCGGCTTCGCATCGGCGGCGCTTGGCTCTACTTTTGTAGCATAAGATTACGGGATGACGGAACCTCGACGACCCGCCCGGCGACCGCCCCCTCCGCCGGGACCCGCATTCCGCGATTGTTCGAGCAAATGTGAGCCCTCTGATCTTGCTCGACAACTGGCCGGACCCTTCCCCCAAGGGTCCGGCCTTTTCTTTTCTGGTTGCTACTGCGTCAGCGCGCGCAACATCCAGGCAGTTTTCTCGTGGGTCTGAATGCGCTGGGTGAGGAGGTCTTCGCTCGCCGCGTCGTCGACGTCGTCCGCGACGTCCAGCGCCTTTCGGGCGCGGCGAATGAGCGCCTCGTGGCCGGCGAGCAGATTCTTGACCATCTGCTCCGCAGCAGGCGGGGCGTCCTCGGCGCTGTCGATCGAAGCGAGGTCGACAAACGCCTTGCCGCTCGCCGGTGCGAATGCGCCGAGCGCCCGAACCCTTTCGGCGATCTCGTCGAGCGCCGCCCACATCTCGCGATACTGCGCCTCGAACATCGCGTGGAGCGACACGAAATGCGGGCCGGTGACGTTCCAGTGATAGGCGTGCGTCTTCTGGTAGAGGACGTAAGTATCGGCGAGGACGCCGTTCAGCGCTTCCGCGACGGCTTTGCGGGCGTTGTCATCGAGACCGGTGTTGATCGTCGGCATGATTTTTCCCTTTGATTGCTGAGCCGTTCAGATAGGCGCCGAGCCGCCTAGATTCAAACTCATTATCCAGATGGTCCTCATCGATCGCATCGATGCCTTATCCAGTGAGCCCTCCGCAAAAGCGCTGGATCCGGCGGCAAGCGTCTTCGAGTTCCGTCATCGCCGCCGCATAGGAGATGCGGAAATGGGGCGCGAGACCGAACGCGGCCCCGAACACGACGGCGACGCCCTCCGCGTCAAGAAGCGCGGCGGCGAAGTCTTCATCCGTGGCGATAAGGCGCCCGTCGCGCGTCTTTTTCCCGATGACGCCTGCGCAGGAAGGATAGACATAGAACGCGCCCTCCGGCGTCAGGCAAGAAATGCCTGGCGCCTCGTTCAGCATGGCGACGACGCGGTCGCGCCGCGCGGCGAAGGCGGCGTTGCGCTCGGCGAGGAAGGAATGGTCGCCGCTGAGCGCTGCGACAGCCGCCCATTGGCTGATCGAGGTTGGGTTGGTCGTCGATTGCGACATCGCCTTGGCCATCGCCGCGATGAGGGGCTGCGGCCCGCCGGCGTAGCCGATGCGCCAGCCGGTCATCGCGTACGCTTTCGAAGCGCCGTTGACGGTGAGCGTGCGCTCGAACAGCGCGGGCTCCACTTCCGCGATCGTCGCGAAGCGCCGGCTGTCATAGAGGATGTGCTCGTAGATATCGTCCGTCATCACCATCACGCCCGGATGCCGCAGGAGAACTTCAGCGAGCGCTTGTAGTTCCGCGCGGTCATAGGCGGCGCCCGTCGGGTTTGAGGGCGAATTGAGGATGACCCACTTCGTCTGCGGCGTGATCGCGGCCTCAAGCGCGTCCGGCTGCATGCGGAAGCCGTCTTCCTGCGAGGCCTTCACGATGACCGGCGTTCCGCCGGCAAGGCGCACCATGTCCGGATAGGAGACCCAATAGGGCGCGGGAATGACGACTTCGTCGCCCGCATTCACGCTCGCCATCAGCGCATTGTAGATGACAGCCTTGCCGCCCGGCGCGACGGAAATTTCGCCTGATTTGTAGGTGAGTTTGTTGTCGCGCCGGAACTTGGCGACGATCGCCTCTTTCAACTCGGCGATGCCGTCGACCGCCGTATATTTAGTTTCGCCGCGCCTGATCGCTTCAATCGCCGCTTGCTTCACATGGTCCGGCGTATCGAAATCGGGCTCTCCGGCGGAAAGACTGATGATGTCGCGGCCTTTGGCCTTCAACTCACGCGCGGCCTGCGTGATCGCCAGCGTCGGCGAGGGCGTGATTCGGGCGAGGGCGTCTGACTGGCGGAAAGCCGGCATGGGATACGCTTTCAAGGAAGGGCGAGCGTTGATAGCCGCTGGCGCCTGCGACGCCAACGTCGCCGGCGCTCGGGCTGCGCGCTTTCCTTGCTCGCCGAACGGGCCCGCCTGTACCGTCCGCCTGCCTGCAAACGGAGTTATTGGATGAGCGTGCTCAAGGGCCTTCGCGTCGTCGAGTTCGAGGGGCTGGGGCCCGGTCCTTTCTGCGGCATGCTGCTCGCCGATCTTGGCGCCGATGTCATCCTTATTGGGCGCGCCGGCGGCGCGACCGGCGCGCTTTTCAATCGCGGCAAGCGCGTCATTCCGCTCGACCTCAAACAGCCAAAGCACGTCGCCGCTGCGATCCGCATC
>CAZNXR010000060.1:0-9366 GCA_964576815.1 uncultured Caulobacterales bacterium
CGCGGGGTCCCGGCTCATCGAGCGGCGGGTTGGCGCCCCACAAGACGAGTTCCATCCTATCCGCCGGAATGTCGAATTGGCGGGCGTAGAGGCTGCGCTCGAGCGTCGAGAAAACGGCGAAGCGATCGATGCGCGCGAAGGACCGGCGCATCCGCGCCTGTTGGGCTCCGGCGGGAATGTCGGTGAAGTTGAACGCAAAGGCGAGGCGCTTCGCGCCGCCCGCGTCATTCCCGACGAGATCGGACATCCACGCGGCGACATAAGGCAGATGGGTGACGATGAGATCGAAGGCGCCGCGGCGGGCGCCGGTCCTCAAGCGCGCGCCGGCCGTCAGGCGGCCGACCAGCGGCCTTTTCAGCGCACGATCGACCGGCCCCTTCGGCCCCGACCTGAAATACGTCCATTCAATCGGGCGCCGCCACGCGACTTTGCCCTCAAGCCAGCGCCAGGCCGGGTCGGCCCTTTCAAAAACGCAGGCGATGCGGAGCGGGGTCGCGGTCATTGTCAGCGTCGTTAGCGGGCGTCGGCCGGCGAAGGAAGAGTCAGCGCGGCGCGGTCGGCGCCGGGCCGCCGTTCAGCCACGCCCATTCCGGAAACTCGCGTCCAAGAAGCCGCGAGAGCGCCTTTGTTTCCTCAAGAAGACGCGGACGCAACGCGGCGGCCGCCTCCTCGATTTCCGCAGGCTCGATCACGCGCTCAACCGGCTTTGCGAGCGAGGCGATAGCGCGCTTGCGCAGATGCGGCGGAACGAGCGTCTTGGCGGCGGTCCACAACGGCGTGTCCTTAAGGTGCGAAATGAATCCGGCGCCCGGAAGGCGCGGCACTTCGGCCCGGCCAGGATTATAACGCGGCGGCGCCGATCCGCCGGTGACGTCCGCTTCCGGAAGCTCAAGAAACTTCCAGAGCGATTTCAGCGTTGCGGGCGCGTCGGCGACCAGGCTTTCGAGCGTCAGCGCATGAACACGGTCGCGCCCGAAGGTCTCGAAATAGGGAGCGATCTGCATCGCGTAGTGACCGACATCGAGGATCTCGCGCGAACGCGATGCGGCGTCTTTGAAGGTGCGTCCCTCCGCGGAGTACTGAACGTCCCACCAATAATGGCTGAGCGCGCGGTCGAGCGGGTCGCGCATCAGGTAGAGAATGCGCGCGCCGGGAGCGTACTTCAGGATCTTCTCCGGCGCGCCCTTAAGGCGCGGTGCGCGCGAATAGTCGGTGGAGGCTTCGCCGACGTAGCGCGCATCCCCCGCACTGGCGAAAAGCCCGAGATACCAATCCTCTTCCCGCCCGCTGTTGGATCCGACAATCCAGCTCGGCTCTTTCGGCTTCTTCGACATGAAGATGTCGGGATGCGCGTCGAGCAGCCGGTGCAGCGTATTGGTGCCCGCTTTCATGGCGCCGACGAGAAAAAGGTTGGGGCGGCGCCGGTCGCTCACTGAAGCTGTTCCATCGATCGCGGCCTTGCGGCGCGGACTGTCGCGTTAATCGGCAATCTTCTTGCCGCTGTTGCGGTTAACGCGGGCTGAACCCGCAAGGACCGCTCGCCGACGCCTTTTCCATCAGGCCGATGGTCCCTGTTCGAGCCGTCCCGCCGGCCGCGCCGACCGTCAGATAAGCGAGGATTTCGCCTCCGCCGTCGCCGTTGAAGTCGGCATGGGCGATTTCGAAGACCATCGTCTCGCCCTGCCCGATCAGAACCCGCCAGACGCCGGCGCCGACTTCCGCGACCTCGACAGACGCTGCAGGCTCGGCCTCGCTGAAGCCCAATGCGTCGGCGGCCGCCATCGATCGCACGTCTTCAATAGCCGCCGTCCCGTCAGAGAAATTGGATCGGCGCGCGGGCGCGGCTTTCGACAGGAGCGCAAGCGCGCCGCAGGCGCGGCGGAAATACTCCTCCCGCCGCATGTCGGCGTTGGAGAGCGCGCCATACCCTTCGGAAATCAGCGAGTCATATTCCGCGCAGGTGGCGGCGGTCTCGGCCGGCGCCGCCGCATCTGAAGGATGTGCGAGCGATACGCGCACAGCCGACCCATCCGCGGCGATGACGGCGCGGTCGCGCATCGCCTCGTACTGCGCGCGCGCATAACACGCAGCGCTCATGCCTTCGACAAGGCGCACATTGCTCTTGATACAGACGGTCTCGCGCGCAGCATTCGCAAGGCTCGCCGGCGCCGGATCGGCGGGGCGATCGGGCCGCATGACAGCGACGCCTGTCACCGCCGCCGCCGACAACGCCCCCGCCGCGCCAAGCCCCATCACAATCGGTCTAACCATCGTCCGCCCCTTTTAAAGCAGTCCGAGCTCGGCGAGCTTTGCGCGAAGCTCAGGCGGCGCTTTCACGCCCTTTCGATCAAGATCGGCCGGCGCGTCCTCGGTCGTCAGATAACGCCACCCCTGAAACGCCCGCCGCGGCTGAGCCTGCGTCGGATGAAGCGTCCGATCAAGGACGATTTCGCAGCGGCCGATCCCGTCCGCGCCGGTGACGGCGACCAGATCGACAATGCGTTGCCGGATCAGCACGACGCCGCGGATGACCCAGTAGAGCGACCCGCCGGCGAGTAACTCTTCGCGCCGCTTGGGGAACATCCGGGTCGTATGCTGGGTCACCGGTCCTAGCCCCGCCTTGATATTGGCGGCCGCGCGCCGGGCGACCCATTCTTCCATGTCGGCGACGCTGTCCGCGCCGACGCAGAGCTTTAGGAGGTGCAGCGCCATGCGGGGCGCAAATCCTATTCGACGACGCGCAGGCGCGCGAACTCCTGTGCGCGCTGGCGCTTCAGATCGTGACGCGCGACGCGTTTCACGAGGATATAAAGAATGAAATAGCAAATGGCGGCGCCGACCGCGGCGAGCCACATCGGCAAGTTCTCAAAAAGCGCCACGAAGCTCTCATAGCTGATGCCGACCATGCCCGCGACGCCGGGAAATTCCTGACCGATGAGCAGAACGGCGCCGAGCAACGTCATCGCGAAAGCGAGCAGACCGGCGAGGATAGCGCCGATCGTCACGCCCATGTCGGCGTGTTCTTCGGCCTTTGAAATGATCATTTTCGATGGATCGACGGAGAGGGCCTGCGTCGCGGCGAAGAGCGCCCGCGACCGGGCCGACTTTTCTTCGTCGGAAAGGATCAGCGCCTTGCCGTCGGTCTTGCGGTCGAAATCGACGAGCGGCGACGCTTTCAATTCGCGATCCGACCTGAAATCGAGTTCGCATTCCGAAGCCGGGCGCACGTCTGCGGTCGGGACGACGAGCGAGGCGTCTGTCGGCATCAGGAACAGCGATTTTTCGGCGGCGCGGCGGCGCACAAGGCCGTCGAGCTGCACCAGCTCTCCGTTGACGCGCGCCTTCGTCCACATCTCGAAAGCGCGGGCCGCGGCAAGCTTGTCGCCTTCGTTCAACTTCCGCAGAACGGTCGAACGCTTCCAGTTTTCTTCGCCGATGTTGAAGATCAGCGAGACGACGGCGTCATGTTCGTTCTGGTTAAGCGGCGCACGGACCGAATCGGCGATGAGCTTCTCAATAGGCTGGACATCCTGACGAAGAAGCCTCTCGGCGTCCCCCTCGGTGACGCTCATGCCATGGCGGGCGGTGCTGTTGTGGCCGTAGCCGACGGTCCACTCCTCGTTCGGCGTGTAATGCGCCGACATCCGGAGCCCTTCATAGCCCTTGATCAGATTGAGACCGGTCGTTCCCGTCTTCATGCTGACCCGCCAACCCCTCTAACGCGACTTGAAGCCTCTGAGCCGCCTTTTCGGACCGCCCGGACGGGACTTCCCCACGCCTATCGTTAACAATTCTTAGCATGCGCCTCGAAGGATGGGTAGGAGGCCGTCGCCTTTGAAGCGCCGGCCCCGGCCCTGCTGTGTCGATTCCGCCGCATCTGGTCCAAGGCGTTGATTCGGGCCTAGATAGCGTCGTGGCAGATGGCTTTCGGATACGGCTTTGATGGGGAAAGCCGGGGACGCAAGTCCCGCTCTGGGCCTTTGCGGACTAATCGCGTTTCGCACTGGCACGAAGCTTGGAAGGCGGGGGGCGGGAGACCGGCGCCCCGGGCCGTCATCCCGAATTGGCAATGGTTGCGCGTCCAAAAGGCGGGCGGTACGGGTGGGAAGTGTGGTGACCCATGTTTGGGAACGGTCTGGCTAATATCGTCGCGGCGGCGATCCTTGGGATTGCAATCCTGTGGTCGAATAATTTCGGTCGTCCTCAACAGGTCGATGAAAAAGCGCTCTCCGCAATGTATGCGCGCGCGGTCGGCGACATCCGCAATGATATCGTCATTAATTGCGGTTGCTGCGGCGAAGGTGAGAAGAAAGTCGAGGCGCGCCCTTTTTAGGTTCCCGCCCCGTTCCGACGCGGCTTGCCGGCTACACGCCGGTTCCGCGCGAACCAGGGCGGGTTCCGACAGGGCCCGGCGAGGCGCCGAAGCCGATTGAGCCGTCGCCGGTCTTTCCGCCCGCGGCAACCGGCTGGTCGCCGCCTTATATTCCGCCTTTTGACAATCCGGGTTTCATCCCGACCGGCGGCGTCGTTCCGCCGGGACCGCCCCCGCCTCCGTGCGATCCGGCCACGGATCCCGAATGCCCGCCGCCGCCTCCGCCGCCGCCGACGGACGTGCCCGAGCCTGCGACTTTGCTGATCTTGCTCGTCGCGTTGCCGGCTGTTTGGCTGCTGTTCGGGCGGCGACGACGCGCGTGAGCCGAAACTGAATCGTCAGTTGCGAATGGCGAATGGGCGACATGTCCCATTCGCCATTTCGCTATTCGACAGTCAGCTCACAACAACACCAGCGCGGCGAGACCTAGAAAGACGAAGAACCCGACCACATCCGTGACGGTCGTTACGAAAACCGCAGAGGCGACCGCCGGGTCGGCGCCGGCGCGTTGCAGCCCCAAAGGCACGAGAATGCCGGCGAGACCGGCGGCGACGAGGTTGATGATCATCGCGGCGCCGATGACGGCGGCGAGACGCGCCGCCTGCCCGGCGCTTGCGCCGGTGCTGGCGTGCCAGAGGCCGGCGAGCGCGCCCATGATGATCGCAAACAAAATCCCGTTCAGTCCGCCGACAATCGTCTCGCGCCAGATAATGCGTACGGCGTTCGCGGCGGTGAGATCCTTCGTCGCCAGACTGCGCACGGCGACAGTCAATGTCTGCGTGCCGGCGTTGCCGCCCATCGAGGCGACAATCGGCATCAGCACGGCGAGGGCGACCACCTGTTCGATCGCCTGATCGAAGATCGAAATGACGAGCGAAGCGAGAATGGCGGTCGCGAGATTGACGGCCAGCCAGGAAAACCGCGACCGCACCGTCTCGACGACGCCGTCGGTCAACCCTGCATCCGATTCAACGCCGCCGAGCGCGAGCATGTCCTCGTGGCTTTCGGCATGCACGATTTCGACGACGTCATCGACGGTGATCATGCCGACAAGACGCTCGGCTTCATCGACGACCGGCGCTGAAATGAGGTTGTACTGTTCGAACTTGTAGGCGACGTCCTCCTGGTCCATCGTGACCGGAATGACGGTCAGGTCGTCATTCATGATCGCTTCGATCGGCGTCTCGCGCTGTGTCTTCAAGAGCGTTGAGAGCGGCACCGCGCCGATCGGTTTGAACGCCGGATCGACCACAAAGACTTCATAGAATCGGTCGGGAAGATCGTCCGAGCCGCGCAGCCGGTCGATGATCTGGCCGACCGTCCAGTACGCGGGCGCGGCGAAGACTTCGCGCTGCATCAGGCGGCCCGCCGATTCCTCTTCGAAATCGAAGGCCTGATTGAGCGCGATGCGGTCCGTCGCCGGCGCCTTCGCGAGAATTTCCGCGCGCTTGTCCTCGTCGAGGTCTTCAAGGATGAACGCCGCGTCGTCAGTGTCGAGTTCGGCGACGGCGTCGGCGACCGCCTCGGGGCGCATCGCGGAGATGACTTCTTCGGTAAGGTTCGGATCAAGCTCCGACAGAACCTCGGCGGGAAGCGCGCCGCCGAGCAGCGCAATCAGCGTCAGCCTGTCATCCTCGTGCAGAAGCCCGATGATGTCGGCGAGGTCGGCCGGATGCAATTCGTCGATGAGCGCGTTGACGCGCGAAACGTCCGAAGCCTCGATCGCTTCCGTCAGCGGTCCGACATACTGCTCGGCGAGCGTCGTCTCAGGCTCGCGCGCAGCGTCGTCAGACGGGCGCGGGCCGTCGTCAGGATCGTCGAGCAAGGCCTGATCGGACATGGCTCGCCCCGCGGCGGGAGGATGAACGGAGAAGTCAACGCGAGGCCTATGGCAGCCCGCGCCGGGGATCAAGCTGGGATTAGTCCCTAAAATTGATGAGGCCGCTCGCGACGATGATCGCAGCGATGATCGTCAGACCTGCTGCGATGAGCGTCGTCAGAACCGCCTTGCGTTTGAGGCCGGGTTCTGCGGGCGCGCCAGGTTCGGCCCCGGCGACGTCGTCCGCTTCGGACTCCCATCGTCCCTTAACGCCCATCGGCAGAAGTGCGAAGAACACGCACCACCAGATCAAGATGAAGGTGATCGCGATACCGACCGGTCCCATCGGCGTCAGACCCTCTGGACCAGGACCGCGACGCCGGGGCGCTTGCCCCAGTGCTCGGTCATGACCGTGCGAACCGCACGCGAAACGGCGAGGTTCACCGCTTCGTCTTCCAGCCTTTGCTTCTTCGAAAGCGCGCGGGCGGCGGCTTCCGATTTCTCGATGAGCAGGTCGGCGAGATCGTCGACGCCGGGCGCTTCGCGCGGCGCGCCGGCGAGCGCGACAGCCGGCGCCGCGGCGAGATCGCCGTGTTCGTCGATCGCAATTGCGACCGTCACGACGCCGGCGAAGGCGAGCTTGCGCCGTTCGCGCATCGGTCCTGAGCCTTCCGGCAGCAGGAGATCGCCGTCGAGCATCCAGCGCCCTGCCGGAACCTCATCGATGACTTCCGGCGCGCCGGGCGCAAGCCGGATGACGTCGCCGTTTCTGGGCGCGATCGAGTCTTTGACGCCAAGCGTCAGCGCGAAGTCGGCATGCGCCTCAAGGTGGCGCGCCTCGCCATGGACGGGCACCGCGTATTGCGGCCGAACCCATTCATACATGCGCTTCAGCTCGTCGCGGTTGGGATGGCCCGAGACATGGGTGAAGGCGTCCTTCTCCGTGATGACCTTGACGCCCAGTTCGACGAGATCGTTGATCAGCGTGAAAATGTCGCGCTCGTTCCCGGGGATGATCTTCGAGGAAAATATCACCGTGTCGCCTTCGCTCAGCGTCAGGTCGCGATGGTCATCGCGCGCGATGCGGGCGAGCGCGGCGCGCGGCTCGCCCTGGCTGCCCGTGCAAAGATAAAGCACATGCTCGCGCGGCAGGAAGCCCGCCTCCGCCGGTTCCACGAAATTGACGCCTGCCGGGAGAAGGCCGACGTCGCGCGCGGCGCCGACAATGCGCAGCATCGATCGACCGAGCAGGCAGACCGAACGGTCCGCGGCGTTAGCGGCCTCGCAGACCGAGACGACGCGTGCGACGTTTGAGGCGAAGGTCGTGACGGCGACGCGGCCCGGCTGCGCGGCGATGAGCTTCGTCAGGCTTTCCTTGACGCGCATTTCAGAACCCGACTCGCCCGAGGAGAGGACGTTCGTCGAGTCGCAGACCATCGCGAGCACGCCTTCTTCGCCGATTGCGCGAAGCCGCGGCGAGTCCGTGACCGGCCCGAGCGTCGGTTCCGGATCGATCTTCCAGTCGCCGGTATGGAGCACCATGCCGAGCGGCGTCCGGATGATCACGCCGTTCGGTTCCGGGATCGAATGGGTGAGCGTCACGAATTCAAGATCGAACGCGCCGATCTTCAGCCGCGCGCCGAGGTCGATGACCGTCATGTCGATTTTGACGCCGCGCTCCTCAAGCTTGCTCTCGACGAGGTTGGCCGTAAACGCGGTCGCATAGACCGGGCATTTGAACTCGGGCGCAAGGAGCGCGACCGCGCCGATATGATCTTCATGCCCGTGCGTCAGGATAAGGCCGAGGAGGTTTTCGCGCTCTTCGAGGATAAATGTCGGATCGGGGCAGATAAGCTCGACGCCTGGCGTCGACAAGTCGCCGAAAGTGACGCCGCAATCGATCATGACCCACTTGCGCGCATTCGGCGGACCGAACCCGTATAGGTTCATGTTCATGCCGATTTCGCCGGAACCGCCGAGGGGGAGGAAGACGAGTTCGTCTTTCGCCATCAGCGTTTCGCCTGCATGCGTTTCCAGATTTCCAGAAGGCCCTTGATGGTGAGGTCCGCGTCGAAATGATCGATGCAGTCCGTCGCGCCTTCAAAGAGGGAGACGACGCCGCCGGTTGCGACGACCTTAAGGGGCTCCGGGTATTCCGCCTTGATGCGCGCGACGAGGCCTTCGATCAGACTGATGTAGCCCCAGAAGACGCCGGACTGCATCGCCCCGACGGTGTCCTTGCCGATGACGCGCGCCGGGCGCTCAATCGCAACGCGCGGCAGCTGCGCCGCGGCGTCGTGCAACGCTTGCATCGAGAGGTTGATTCCAGGTGAAATGATGCCGCCTTCGAAGCCGCCGTCCTTGCCGACCATGTCGAAATTGGTCGCCGTGCCGCTATCGACGACGACGCAAGGTCCGCCGTAATTCACAAAGGCGCCGACCGCGTTGACGAGCCGGTCAGCGCCCGCTTCCGAGGGTTTGGGGATGCGCACTTCGACGCCCGGGATCGTCGCGGCCGTGACCACAAAGGGCTCCGTCTTGAAATAGCGCCGCGACAGATTGCGGAAGTGGAACAGCGACTGCGGCACGACATTCGACAGAATGCAGTCGCTGATCTGCTCCAGCCTGTAGCCGTTCATCGCCATCATCTGCGACAGCCAAGCGGCGTATTCGTCAGCGGTGCGCGTCGAAGACGTGGAAATCCGCCATTGCATGACCGGGCGGTCGCCGTCGTAAAGGGCGATGACCGAGTTCGTGTTGCCGACATCGATGGCGATCAGCATCAGGGGCTCCGGGGTGCGGGGGGCAGCACGGCCCCCGCAGCGATTACGCGGCGTTCGCCGTCAGAGTTTAGTATGATCGCGCCTGAAAGATCGAGGTCTTCAAATACGCCCTCGACAAGACCCGCCGGCGTTTCGACGCGGACCGGCCGACCAAGGCCTTCCGCACGATCAAGCCATTCGGCGCGAATAGGCCCAAAACCCTCGTCGGACCACTGGCGGCGGCGGAAGGCGAAGGCTTCGTCGAGCGCCTCGACGAACTCGCGCGGCGCCGGCGGCGCGGCATCGACGAAATCGAGCAGCCGCGCAGTGGGATAGGCAAGACCCCTCGGCGCGGAGACGACATTGACGCCGCAACCAAGCGCGACCAGCGGCGCATCGCCGATAAGCTCAAG
>CAZNXR010000061.1:0-9246 GCA_964576815.1 uncultured Caulobacterales bacterium
AATCCTCAGGAAGCTTGCGGCGCAGTGCGACGTGCTCGTCGCCAATCTGCCCCCGCAAGCCCTGTCGAAACTCGGGATCGACTGGGCGACCTTCTCCGCTCACAACCAGCGCGGCATACTCGTGACGCAAACAGCCTTCGGCGCTGAGGGGCCGGACAGCCGAAAGGGCGGCTTCGACGGTGTCGCACAGGCGATGTCGGGCGCGATGTATCTCTCCGGCACGCCGTCCAATCCCGTCAAGGCGGGCGCGCCGTATGTCGATTTCTCGACCGCGGTTTTCTCCGCGATGGGCGCGCTTGCCGCGCTTATGGCGCGCGAACAATCAGGAAATGGCCAGCACGTCGAAACGAGCCTGCTTGGAACCGCACTTGCGGTGATGAACGCCCATCTCGCCGAGCAGCACGTGACGCAGCGCAATCGCGCCGGCGCCGGCAACCGCGTGCAGACATCGGCCCCGTCCGACGTATTTGCAACACGCGATGGACACATCCTTGTCCATACGGTCGGCGATAATCTGTTCCGGAAATGGTCGGAAGTGATCGGCCAGCCCGCCCTCGCCGACCGCCCGGAATACAAAGGCGATCAGGCGCGCGGAGACCGGCGCGATGAACTGTGCGCGATCATGGCGGCGTGGTGCGCACAGCGTACGAGCGCCGAGGCGCTCGCCGCCCTTGACCGCGCCGGCGTGCCCGCGGGGCGCGTCCTTTCAATGCAGCAGGCGCTCGATAATCCGCAGGCGGCGGCGATGAAATTCTTCGACTTCATCGACTTCCCAGGACTGCCGCGCGCCGCGCCGGTCACGGGTCTGCCGATCCGATTTTCGGCGCTGGACGCCGGCGTCAGCGGCCCTCCCCCTCGGATCGGTGCGCATACGGATGAGATTCTCCGCAGCCTCGGCTACGGCGCGGACGAGATCAGCCAGCTGCGCGCCGGCGGCGTCATCTGATTACGACGCGCGCGTCACCGCATAGCCGAGGCGCGGGAAATGCACGACAACGCTCTTGAACGCAGCGCTTTCGGGGCGAATGGCGACTTCTTCTGCGGTGAGCGCGACTAGGTCGCCGACGGCGTCGCCCCGCGCGGATGTGAGCGGGGAAATCCGCACGCGCGCGCCGACCGAAAGGCCAAGCGGATCGTCCTTTTCGACATGCGGCGATGCTGTTGAGACGGCATTCCTGGCGGCGTCGAAGGCGGCGTCGACGGTTGCTTCGGTTCGCGCGCCCTCCCCCAAGGCGGCCATGCGCGCCTCCCAGGGTTTGAGGTGGTGAAACTGCGAAAACAGACCTTCGACAAAGCCAAATGCGGCTCGCGTGAACCAGTTGACGACATAGACCTGAATGTCGGCGAGACCGGGCGCAGGCCCCATCAAGAAAGCCCGCCCGTCAGCGAGTTGCACGTCGATGAAGGCGGCGCAAGCGCGAAGCCGCGCGCAGGCATCTGGGAATCGCGCCTCGCGCGCGGCGAAATCGATGTCCGGGAACACCGCGTCGCGATCGCGGTAGAAGGCCGGCTCCCATTGCGGCGACAATTCACGGATGGCGATGTCGAGCCCGGCGCGGAAATAGGCGTCCCCGAAATCGCAAAGCATCCGCGCAACGCCGGCGCCGCCGGGAAACAGCGTCGGAGCGGGAATTCTCCGTTCAAGCTCAGCCGCGATCCGCTGCGAGTCGACGTAAAGGTCGGCGCCGATTTGCATGACCGGCGTACCGCGATAGCCGCCGGTCAGCGCGACAAGATCCGGCTTCGGAGCGATCATCGGCTGGATCACCGAACGCCAGTGAGCGCGCTTGATCGCCAGCATCTTGATCGCCTTCTGCGTGAAGGGCGAAGCGTCGTAATGATGGAGAATGATCTCGTCGTTCATTCGTCTCTCCCTTCGCCTTCGCGCGACGCAAGCGTTGCGGCGGTCTGCCCATAGAGAAACCTGTAGGCCTCTCTGGGCGCCATTTTGACGTCGCCAAGCGCGATTGCGCGGCGCACCGCTTCGCGCGCGTCGATCCGATCGAACCAGCGCGCGACATTCGGGAAGTCATCGAGCGACTGGCCCTGCCATTCATGATGGCGCACCCACGGCCAGCAGGCGAAGTCGACGATCGAGATGACGTCGCAAATAAAATCCCGCCCCGACAGACGGCGATCAAGAACGCCATAGAGGCGGTTCATTTCATCCGTGTACCGCTTGACGGCGTAGCTGTGCTTTTCCGGCGCGAACTTCCGAAAATGGTGCGCCTGCCCCGCCATCGGCCCTAGCGCCGACATCTGCCAGTAGAGCCACGCCTTGATTTCCCAGCGCTGCGCAGGCGGCATAAAGAGGCCTGATTTTTCAGCCAGATATTCGAGGATAGCGCCCGACTCGAACAGCGCGAGCGGCCCGCCCGGCGCATCCGGATCGATCATAGCGGGAATCTTGTTGTTGGGGCTGATCCTCAGGAATTCGGGGTCGAACTGCTCGCCCTTCAGAATGTCGATCGGGAGCACGACATGCGCTATCCCGCATTCGCTCGCCATAATCGCGACCTTGAGGCCGTTCGGCGAAGGGAAATTGAAAATAGATAGCATTTTCAATGTCTTGCGTTTGCCATGCCGCCGCCGTCAGCGACAAAATCAAAGGTTAGGGCTAGCCGCACTTAAAAACAATCATGTCTGTTTTTCTTTTACCCATTCCCGGCGCGTGTTAGGGTCAGGCCACAGAAAAACATCGAGCTTTGGACGCGGCGATGCAAAAGAACTCGGCGGATCGCATCAAACAGGGCATGGCCTACGAGCGCGCGCGAAACGGCCCGCCCGAGAACTTCCCGCGCCTGCCGCCGATTCCAAGCGCACGCTATACGGACCCCGACTTCAACGCGCTTGAGCGCGAACGGCTCTGGAAGAAGAGCTGGCTTTACGCCGCGCATATGGACGAAATCCCCGAGCCCGGCAGTTTTATCCTGTGGAAGCGGCTAGGCTCGCCCGTGCTGATCGTGCGCGGCAAGGATAATCGTCCGCGTGCGTTCTATAACACTTGCCGCCATCGCGGCGGTCCGCTCGTCAAGGAAGCGACGGGAAGGCGCAACCTCTTCACCTGCGGCTATCACGGCTGGAGCTATGACCATGACGGAAAGCTTATCGCCATCAGGGACGAGCGCGACTTCCCCGATTTCGACAAGAGCTGCCTCGGGCTTATTCCAGTTCGTTGCGACACCTTTGGGCGATGGGTGTTCATCAATTTCGACGCCGACGCGGCGCCGCTGCTCGATTATCTCGGGCCGGTCGCAGCCGAGATGGCGGAACTGCAGCCGGAAAACCTCCGGCTGGCGCACAAGGCGGAGTACGAAGTTCATTCGAACGTCAAAGTGCTGCTGGACGCGTTTCTTGAAACCTATCACCTGAAATCGATTCATCTTCAGACCGTTGATCGTTTCCTCGATCACCTCGGCACGACGATCGAGCTGTGGCCGAACGGGCATTCCCGCATGACGACGCCGAACCGCCGCCCGGATTGGAACGACCCGGGCGTCGCCGGCCTTCCCGAGATCGACACGGTCGGCGAAATCGTTCGTGACAACAACGTATCCTACAACATCTATCCCAATATCGTGTCGCCGCCGGCGCCGACCGGTCTGCCGTTCATCCTGTTCTGGCCGGGGACGATGAACACGATGACGCTCGAATGCGTGTGGTTCTCGCCCGACTGGGGCGCTGGGCCGCTCCCCGAAATCTGGAAGACGCGCGTCGCGAATTTCGAGCGCATCATCTACGAAGACACCCAGTTCGCGCCGCAGATTCAAGAATCCGTCGAGTCGGACGGCTTCAAGGGCATCGCCCTTTCCTATCAGGAGCGGCGCATCTATCACTGGCACGAGGAACTAGACCGGCGGATCGGCGCCGACGACGTGCCCTCGCACGCGCGCGTCGTACCGATGCTGGCGCCGTTCATCGAACGCCCGCCGCGCATCAACGCGGCGGAATAGGAACCGCGAATGGCGAAATTCGGCGTTCTCGATTACGGCGTTTACGTTCCGCGCCGCAGGATGGCGCGCCGCGCGATCTTCGACGCCGTGGGCTGGGCGCAAGGCGGCCTTCGCGCCTACGCCAAGGGCGAGCGCGCCTTCGCCGCATGGGATGAAGACGCGATCACTATGGGCGTCGAGGCCGCCCGCTCGACGTTGAAGTCGGCGGCGGGCGAACTACACACTTTGTCTTTCGCCTCAACAACGGCGCCGTTCCTCGACCGGCAAAACGCGGGCGTCGTCGCCGCCGCGCTTGATCTTCGCCCTTCCCTGCGCAGCATGGATGTCGCCGGATCGCAGCGCGCCGGGCTTTCCGCGATGCTGACGGCCTGCGAGGCGCCGGCGAGATCGACGCTCGTCGTCGCCGCCGAAAAGCGTCCTGTCAAATCTGCAAGCGTCCTTGAGATGATCTCCGGCGACGCCGGCGCGGCGCTTCTGTTCGGCGAGGGAGAGCCTGTCGCTGAATTCATCGCTGCCCATTCGACAACGGTCGATTTCGTCGATCATTATCGCACCGACGTTTCCGGCGCCGATTATTCTTTTGAAGAGCGCTGGGTTCGTGAAGCCGGCTTCCTCCCTATAGTCGGCGAGACAATTCGGGCGTTGCTTGAAAAGTCGGGAATTGAGGCAGGCGCTGTCGGGCGACTCGCTGCGGCGGCGCCAAGCGTCGCGGCGCTGAGCGCCGTTGCGGGCGCCGCCGGCATTCGCGCCGACGCTGCAGCCGACCATTTCTTTGACGCTGTCGGCCACGCCGGCGCCGCGCATCCCTTGCTCGCTTTCATCGGCGCGCTTGACGCCGCGGCGAAGGGTGAGCTCATCCTCGTCCTCGCCTTCGGACAGGGGTGCGATGCGGCGTTGTTTCGGGCGTCGGGCGCCGGAAAGAAGAACGAAATGGCGCGCGCGATCGCCGGCGGCGCGACGGAAGTGAATTATACGAAATTCCTCGCCGCCTCCGGACGGCTTGACATCGACTGGGGCATGCGCGCTGAGCGCGACAATCGCACCGCGCAGACCGTCGCCTTTAACAAATCGCGCGATATCTACGGATTTGTCGGCGGCATTTGCACCGCCTGCGGCACGCCGCAATTTCCGAAGTCGCGCCGCTGCGTGAACCCTTCCTGCGCCACGCTTGATACGCAAAAGGATTATCGTTTCGCGGACCGCCGCGGCGTCATCAAGACATTCACCGAAGACCATCTCGCCTTCACGCGGGAGCCGCCGCTTGTCTACGGCAATGTTTCTTTCGCCGGCGGCGGCAATGTCTTCATGGAGATGGCGGACTTCGCGCAAGGCGAGGCAGCCGTCGGGGCCGCCGTCGAGATGCGTTTCCGCATCAAGGACATCGACGCCGCGCGCGGCTTTCACCGTTATTTCTGGAAAGCCGCGTCCGCAGGAGGAGCCGCGCATGGCTGAGGGCATCCGCGACAAAGTCGCGATCATCGGAATGGGCTGCACACGCTTCGGCGAACGGTGGGACGCATCGCCTGAAGACCTCGTGACCGAAGCGTTCGAGGAAGCGGTCGTGGACGCTGGAATCAACCGCTCCGATATCGAAGCGGCTTGGTTCGGCGTCTTCTACGACGAGCAGAACGTCGGCAAGTCCGCCTATCCGCTGTCCCAATATCTGCGCCTTCCCAACATTCCGGTGACGCGCGTCGAGAATCTTTGCGCGACCGGCACGGAAGCGTTGCGCGGCGCCGTTTACGCTGTCGCCGCCGGCGCCTGCGATATCGCGGTGGCGATGGGATGCGAAAAGCTCAAAGACACCGGCTTTGCGGGTTTGCCTGAACGCACGAAGGGGACGTTCGAGGACCTCTATCAGCCGAATTTCACGCCGCCCGGCGCCTTCGCGCAGCTCGCCGCCGCCTACGCCGCCAAACACCGGATCGCGATGAAAGATCTGAAGCGCGCCATGGCGCATGTGTCCTGGAAGAGCCACGAGAACGGCGCGCGGAATCCGAAGGCGCATTTGCGTCGGCGTGTGACGATCGATCAGATCCTCGACGCGCCGACGGTCGCCTATCCTCTTGGCGTTTACGACTGCTGCGGCGTTTCCGACGGCGCGGCGTGCGCGATCGTGGCGCGTCCGGAAATTGCGCGCGCGCTTGGGCGCGACCGCTTCGTTTCCGTCAAAGCGCTGCAGCTTGCGCCGTCGAACGGCGTTGAAATGGGGCATCAGTCCTGGGACGGAACTTACACGCTGACGACGCGCAAGGCGGCGACGCGCGCCTACAAGGAAGCGGGCGTCAGCGATCCGCGCGCCGATATCGGCCTGACGGAAGTTCACGATTGCTTCTCGATCACCGAGCTGGTGCTGATGGAGGATCTCGGGCTTAGCGATGAGGGCGCCGCGACGCGCGACATTCTCGACGGCCGCTTTGACGCCGCCGGGGCCGTTCCTTGCCAGATCGACGGCGGCCTCAAATGCTTCGGCCATCCGATCGGCGCCTCCGGCCTCAGGATGACATACGAAATCTACAACCAGCTTCTGGGGCGCGCCGGAAATCGGCAGCTCGCAAACCCGAAATTCGGTCTTGCGCATAATCTCGGCGGCATTCCAAACCGAAATGTGGCGGCAATCTCGATTCTCGGCGTCAGTGCGTAAATGGGGGAGCGGAACATATGGACGGCGACAGGAAGATGACATCAAGAAGGCAACCTGGCGGGCCGCTCGCGGCCGAAAATGTGACGCCGCTCCCCGATTTTTCCGGGATGACGCTGGAGGAGCTCGCAGCGGCGCCGACCGTCTATCGTGATGATCTTCTCAACGGGCAGACCGCGATCATCTCCGGCGCCGGAAGCGGGATGGGCCGGGCGTCGGCGTTCCTGTTCGCGCGGCTCGGCGCTAAGGTCGTCATCTGCGGCCGGCGCGAAGAGAAGCTCCTTGAAACGAAGGAGGCGATCTCGCGGCTTTGCGGCAAGGAGATTTTCCACGCTTCGCTGTCGATCCGCGACGCCGATCAGGTCGAGGCGTTCGTCGCCGACGTCTTCGACCGCCATGGCGCGCCGAGCGTGCTCGTCAACAGCGCCGGCGGCCAATTCTCGCAAGACGCGATCGACTTTTCACGCAAAGGCTGGAACGCCGTCATCGACACCAATCTCAACGGCACCTGGTGGATGATGCAGGAGACCGCAAAGCGCTGGCGCGACGCGAAGAAGCCTGGAAACATCGTCAACATCGCCGCGGTCGTCGATCGCGGCATGCCGCAGTCTGCGCATTCCTGCGCCGCGCGGGCCGGCGTGATCTATCTGTCGAAGACGGTTTCAACCGAATGGGCGCCGCTCGACATTCGCGTCAACTGCATCGCCCCGGGCGCGATCGAAACCGAAGGCGTCAATCGCTATCCGAAAGAGACGCTGGCGAAATTTCCGCTCGCCAATCCGATGAAGCGGTTCGGCGACGTCTGGGACATCGCTGAAGCCGCCGTTTACCTCGCCGCGCCTTCATCGAAATATGTGACGGGCTCGGTGCTCACGATCGACGGCGGCATGGCGCAATATGGCTGGGTGTGGCCGCTCGGCAAGCCGGACTGGTTCAAGGAATAGGAGAGGATGCGCATGGCCGACACGCCGTTGACGAGAATTCCACGCGAAACACTCGACGGGGAGTTCGCGCTCGCCTGGGACACGCTCAACCGGCTGACAGGCGAGCCCGCCTTCGTCGAAGCGTTTGCCGGTGCGCCGGAACTCTTGCGCTTCGTGATGAACGAGTTTTACGGCAAGATCTTTTTCGGCGGCCGCGTCGCCGGTAAATACAAGCAGCTCGCGCGCCTTTATCTTTCAACCATCCACGGATGCAGGACCTGCAATAAGCAGAACGTGCCTGGAAGCCTGGAAGCGGGAATTTCGACGGCGCAGGTCGATGCGATCAGGGAGTTTGAGGCGGGGCCGTTCGACGACGCGGAAAAGTCGGTTCTGCGCTACGCCGCCCAGATGGTGATGACAAACAATGACGGCTACATGACTGCCGATCTTCACCGGCAGCTGCGCGCGCATTTCAGCGACGCGGAGGTTTGCGAACTTGGCGTCGTAATGGCGGTCATCGCCGGCATGGCGAAGCTCGCCTTCGTTCTCGACCTTGTTGAGAAGGAAACCTACTGCGAATTCGCGCGGCCTGCGGCGTAGAGCCGGCGTGCGCCGGCTTGCAAAAAAACTAGATCGGGCCGCGCGAATAGAGGACCGCGCGGCCCGATCTGGAGCGCCGGGCGAAGAAGTGGACACCGGTTCTTCGCCAAACGGCGCGATAAAACAAAAAAACTAGATCATCGGGCGTGATTCAGGAATCACGCCCGATGATCTAGGCGCCCTCCCGATAGCGTCGCCAGGTTTCGAGCGCTTCGGGATAATCGGCTTCTTGCGGCGCGTCATACGCCTTTACGCGCAGGCGCGCGCCGAAGGACGCCGCGTAATCATCCGCCCGCAGATAATAAAGAAACGACAAGAGCCGCTCGGCGAAGACCCAGCGGCCGTCGTCGCGGACATACTCATCCGCATAGCGCAGCGCAGCGACCATCGGCGCGCCGTTGCGGACAAGTTCGGCGTGCGAGGACAAGCGGCCGAAGGCTTTGTCGGGATCGCGCTCGTCGAACCAGACGACATGGTCGTGGCCGTAATGCGCGCCGTGGCCGAGCGCCGCGAATCGCCGATCGAATTGCGCCATAATCGCCGGCCGGCCCCTGGCGTCCATCACGCCGTCCCTTGAATGAAACCGCGCGTCGGGGGCGAACAGCGCCTCAATTCCTGCGATGTCGCGATCGTCAACCATGAACGTGTAGCGCGCCGCAAGCGTCTTGATCTCCTCGCGATCTTCGAGGCGCTGCAACCGGCGTTCGACATCGGCTTGCATCCGCCCTCAGAATTTCACCGCGGCGCCGCCATCGACGTTGAACCCAAGGCCGGAGACGAATTGCGATTCTCTGCCGGCGAGAAATAGCGCCGCGGCTGCGACATCTTCCGGCCGGCCGAGACGGCCCACGGGCGCCTTTTCCTCCCAGTACTTGCGGAATGCGGCATCTTCGAAGAACGGCGCCGAAAGCGCCGTCACGATCGCGCCGGGCTGCAGATAGTTCGCCGTTATTCCATAAGCGCCGAGATCGACCGCCAACGACTTCGTCATGCCGGCCACCGCATGTTTCGATGTGCCGTAAGCGAAGAGATTTGGACCCGCCGTCTCAGACATGATCGATCCGAGATTGATGATCCGGCCGCGCCCGCTCTTTTTGAGATAAGGGAGCGCCGCGCGCGAGAGCAGGAA
>CAZNXR010000062.1:0-9144 GCA_964576815.1 uncultured Caulobacterales bacterium
TTCGCGTACGATCGACTGGGCGAGTACCGTCGCCGTCGTCGTGCCATCGCCGGCCTCGTCGTTCGTTTTCGACGCGACTTCGCGCACCATCTGTGCGCCCATGTTTTCGAACTTGTCTTCAAGCTCGATTTCCTTGGCGACCGTTACGCCGTCTTTCGTCACGCGGGGCGCGCCGAACGACTTTTCGATGACCACGTTGCGGCCTTTTGGGCCGAGCGTGACCTTCACCGCGTTGGCGAGGATGTCGACGCCGCGCAGCATTTTCTCGCGCGCTTCGGCGTCGAACTTAACTTCTTTCGCTGCCATATTCTCTGTCTCCTGATTTTAAAACTGGTTCTGCCGACCGTTTTCTCCGGCCAGCCTTTTATTCGTCGGGGTTTGTTTCGACGGTTAGTCGATGATCCCGAGGATGTCGGACTCTTTCATGATCAACAGGTCTTCCCCGTCGATCTTCACTTCGCTGCCCGACCATTTGCCGAAAAGAACCCTGTCGCCCTTTTTGACGTCGAGCGGAACGAGTTCGTTGTCATCGCCCCGGGCGCCGGGTCCGACGGCGAGGATTTCTCCACGCTGGGGTTTTTCTTTTGCGGTGTCGGGGATGATGATCGATCCGACTTTCTCGTCTTCCTCAAGGCGGCGGACGAGAACGCGGTCATGGAGTGGCCGAAAACCCATATGAGATCTCCTGAGTTGCGATCTGCGTTTGAAAACAATGATTTGTTTAAATGCCAACCCGTGTTGGGTCGGTTAGCACTCACTCGATGTGACTGCTAACAACGATGTAGGGCCGTCGGCGTCCAGCGTCAAGTCCCGTCGCCAGACGGCGTTGCGCCAAAAGCAGGCTAGAAATCCACCAAAAGTCCAATTGCGCCGAATTTTTCGCCCCTCCGCCGCAGCGCGACCATACTTTTCCCCAAATTACGTGTTTTTAATTCAGCGAAGTCGGCGACATCGCCATAGTCCGCCTGATAGTTCGCTGGCGATTTAACCGATCGCTGATCCGGGCCGCTTAAACGGGGGGCACGGATTCCCGATCAACAAAGGAGCCTTCAATGCGCAGTTTTGTACTTCTCGGAGCTTTGGCGATGGTGGCGGTCGGCTGCACGACCAATCCCTATACAGGCGAGCGGCGCGCGGGACGCGTTGTCACCAGCGGCGCGGCCGGCGCCGGCGCGGGCGCGGCGGCGGGGGCCATCATTGGCGCCGCTACCGGCAATGTCGGCAAAGGCGCCGTTATTGGCGCAGCGGCTGGCGCAGCGCTCGGCGGCGGCATTGGCGTTTATCAGGACCAGCAGCAAGCCAAGCTTGCTGAGCGCCTGCGGGCCAGCGGGGTGTCAGTCACCCGCCAGGGCAACAACATCATCCTGAACATGCCGTCGGACATCACGTTCGCCACGGCTTCGTCAGAAATCACCCCGGCGTTCTATGACACGCTCAACTCGGTCGCCGTTGTATTGAAGGAATTCAACAAGACGACGATCAGCGTTTATGGCCACGCAGACTCACGCGGCTCCGACGCCTACAACATGGAACTGTCGCAGCGCCGGGCGCTGTCGGTTTCGAATTATCTGGCGGCCCAAGGCGTTGTCCCGACGCGATTGTCGGCCATTGGTTACGGCGAATCCCGTCCGATTGCTGATAATTCAACGGCGGCCGGACAGGCGGCAAACCGCCGCGTCGAGATCGTCATTGATCCGATCGACAGCCAGTTCAACAGCTAGACGCTATTGCGAGCTGAGCCGCTAGAGACTTGACCGAAAACGCCGCCCGGCCCACCAGCCGGGCGGTTAATGTTTGACAATCGTTCTCGATCTTTGGCGCCGGCCGCGCCTCACTCGAATTTTAGTTAATTCCTTCGCAACGATGATCTTCTAGCTTTGCTTGCAAGAGCGGGGGTCGTTGCGCGTGTGGCCCATGCCGCCGCGACGAGAAGGAAACAGATCGTGAATTTGCGCAATCGAACCTCGCGGTATGGCTTCGGCGCACAGTTCGCAGCCGCCGCAGCGGGTGTTACGTTCATCGCATCGAGCATTAGCCAAGGCGCGCCGGCCTATTCCGAGATCGCGCTCGTATCTGCGCTCGTTGCCGTTCTCATCATGCACGCCCGGCTGGGCTTTGCGCTCAGCAAGACGCAAATCGAACTTCAGATGCTGCAACATCTCGTCAAGCGCGTCAGCGACACGCCGGCGCAAGCCGCGCAGAAACTCGCGCCCTCCCTGCGCACGGGGCTCGATCCCGACCTCAGCGAGCAAGATCGCCGGGCGCTCAACATGGTGCGCGAGGCCGTAGAGGCCGAGCGCGTCGACCTATATTTGCAGCCGATCGTCAGCCTGCCTCAGCGGCGCCCGCGCTTTTATGAGGCGTTCTCGCGCCTCCGGCTCGCGGATGGTTCCGTAATGCGTCCTGCAAGTTACGTCGAAGCCGCCGAACGCGCCAATCGTATTGGCGTCATCGACAATATGATCCTGTTGCGTTGCATCCAGTCGCTGCGGGCGTATCAGAAGACGACGCCGCGCCTGATGGTGTTCTGCAACCTATCTCCGGCTACAATCTACGACACGGCGTTTTTCAATCATCTTACGGATTATCTTGAATTGAATCCGGATCTCGCAACGAGCCTTGTATTCGAGTTTACCTATCCGGCGACGCAGATGATGCATCCACGGGTCGAGGAGAACCTGCAGGCGATCGCTGCCAAAGGGTTTGAATTTTCCATCGACCACATCCACACGCTCGATGTTGACTGGCGGGCGCTGCGGGCGCGCAACTTCACTTACGTAAAAGCGCCAGCGTCGCTTCTTTTGACTGCCAACCGGATCGACGAAGCGTCCGCTTTGCGGGTCGCCGCCTTCCGCAAGCGGCTACGCGACGAGGGCATCGACCTCATTGCGGAAAAGGTCGAGTTCGAGAGCCATATGCCGGAAATACTCTCGCTGGGCATCGATTTCGGACAGGGAAATCTGTTTGGCGCCGCCCGCCCGGCGCAGTTCTACCTCGGCGATGAACAAGAAACTGAGCCAGAGGCCGGCCTGCAAAGGGCGCGACTCGCCATCGCTTCCTGAGCCATCCCCTCGGCAACGATCCCGCACACCCTTGTGCGCTTGACGACGTCGCAGCCCCGGCTTAACCGCCAGACGATGGCGCAGGCGAAAAAAATTTCCGGACTTTCCGAGATCGCAGACCGTTACGACGGCCTGTTATGCGATGCGTGGGGCGTTATCCACGACGGCGTTACCCTCTTCGATGGCGTTGGCGAGGCGTTGCTCGAATTTCGCCGCCAGCGTGGGCCGGTGGTCATATTGACCAACGCTCCGCGGCCGAACGCCATCATTCCCGCCCAACTCGACCGGATCGGCCTGCCGCGCGAGGCGTATGACACTATCGTCACGTCAGGCGATGCAACGCGCGCCGAGATCATCAGCCGCCTGCCGCAGCGCGCCTACCGACTTGGTCCGGAAAAGGACGATCCTCTATTTCAGGGCATTGACGTAATGTTTGCGCCGCTCGGCGAGGCGGCCTTCATCATCTGCACCGGCCTGCACGATGATGAACGGGAAACGCCGGAAGATTATACTGACCTTCTCCAGACCGCCGCCGCGCGCGACCTTCCGATGATCTGCGCCAATCCCGATATTGTCGTGCGCTGGGGCGGGCGGCTGATCTATTGCGCGGGAGCGCTGGCAGAAGTCTATGAATGTCTTGGCGGCAAGGTTATCTATGCCGGCAAGCCGCACGCGCCGATATACAAGCTCGCGCTCGATGCGCTTGGCCGTCATCGCGGCGCCCCGCTCGATCCGGGACGGGTTCTCGCCGTGGGAGACGGTCTTCTTACGGATATTCAGGGTGCGAACCGGCAGGGTATCGACAGCCTTTACATCTTCGGGTCGGGCGGCATTCATGCGGGAACGTCGGACGCGTCCTCCGCCGCCCAGTCGCTGGAACGCGCTGGCGTGACGGCCGTCGCGGCGATGGCGGAGCTGCGTTGGTGAGCGGCGGTGCGGCGGTCAGTCCGTCTGTCGATGCGCCGTCCGTCATCGCACTACCGGTTATCGGCGCGTTGGGCAATTTCGACGGCGTCCATCGCGGGCATCAGGCTCTGCTCGCCGCTACGGCGGCGTTCGCTGCTGAGAAGGGCGCCGCGGCAGGCGCCGTTGTATTCGACCCCCACCCGCGCCGGTTTTTTCAGCCCGATGCGCCGCCGTTTCTGGTTACCTCGTCCGCCCGGCGCGATGCGCTCTTGCGGGCGCATGGGGCGGGAGCGGTTTTTCATATCGGCTTCAACGCTACACTTGCCGCCCGGTCTCCCGATAGCTTCGTCGCCGATGTACTCAAACGCGAGCTTGGCCTTTCCGGGGTTGTGACCGGTTCGGATTTCAGGTTCGGCAAGGCGCGCGCAGGCGATGCTGCGAGCCTTTCAAGGCTTTGCGCTGATCATGGCCTCGCCGCGCTCACGGTCGATCCGCTGGCGGAAGCGGGACACGAGGAAAAAATCGGGACAACGCTTGTCCGCGCCGCGATTGCCGCCGGCGACATGCCCGGTGCGGCGCGCCTGCTCGGCCGGCCCTGGTCGGTCGAGGGTGTCGTTGAGCGCGGTCAAACTCTTGGCCGGACGATCGGCTTTCCGACCGCCAATCTCGGGCTGGGCGATCGCATCGAGCCGCGGCGCGGGGTTTACGCCGTTGAGATCGCTGTCGAGGGCGCGCGCTATCAAGGCGTCGCGAATTTCGGGCGCCGTCCGACGGTTGGCGCGGCAACGCCGCTGCTGGAAGCCCATCTTTTTGGGTTCAATGGCGATCTATACGGCGTCGAAATCGATGTATCGTTCATTGCGTTTATTCGCGACGAATGCCGTTTCGACGGATTGGAAGCGTTAGCGGCCCAGATCGCTCGCGATTGCCAGGCCGCGCGGGCGGTGCTCGCTACCGTATAATGGCTGAGCCGCCGCTTTTTTCCACCATTCAGGTGCGACAGGTTGTGATCCTGTGGGCGGCAAGAACCGTACGTCAGGGTAGGAAATCGATCAGGCGAACCCCATATAAGTCTATTGTGTGATGGATTAAGTCGATCTTGCGACGGATAAAGTTACTAGGCGCCGTTTAACCTCAACATAGTAACGTCTCGTCCGATCCGGTGTTTACGCCTGGCGCGTTAATCTAAAGAAGCTCGGCAGGGAGCCGGGAGTTGAGCCTCGAGGGCTCGTAGGGAGAGCAGGCTTGAAATTGCCCAAACTTTTTCTGGCGGGATTGGCGTTCGGCGCTCTTTTCGGCCTCGGCGTCGCTGGACTGATGTCCGGCGGCAAACCTGCGCAATCGTCGGATGCGAACGGGCCACAAGCTGACGCGCGCCAGGCGAGCGGCGGGAACCGCCTCGATACCGGCGCGCGGCAATCGGGCACCCAGCGAGCACAGGGCGGTCCGCAGCAAGGGGCGCGCTCAGGCGGGCAGCAAGGCGGGGGCGCGTGGGCCCAGCGCGGAGCCGGCGTCGCGGTGGCCTTCGCTCAGGTCGAGCCTGCAACGGTTGGGCGCACCGTAGAGGCCATCGGTACCGGGCGAGCGCTGCGCAGCGTTACAATCGTATCGGAAGTCGCCGGGCGCATTTCCAGCGTAAAGGTCAAGCCGGGCGATCTCGTGAAGGCTGGCGATGTCATTTTTCAGATCGATGATGAGCCTCAGCGCATCGCCCTTGCGCGCGCGCGGGCTCAGTATCCCGTCGCCAAAGAAAACGCCGAACGCTTCGGGCGGTTGTCAAAGGACGACGCCGCGTCCGCGATCGAAGCCGAAACAGCATTTAACGCCCTGAAAACGCTTGAAGCGGACCTCCAGGCATCGAAATTCGCAGTGGAGCAACGCCGAATTGTCGCGCCGTTCGATGGCGTCGTTGGACTCTTTGCGCTGGAACCGGGCGGTTATATCGGCGTCGGCGAAACGCTGGTGACTCTCGATGACACCTCGAAAGTGATTATAGAATTCGCTGTTCCTCAAGAAGTGGCGGCCGACATTGCCATCGGGCAGAAGGTTTCCGCCCGGCTGGCTTCCAGCAACGCGCGCTCGATCGAAGGCGCAGTGAGCAGCATAGACAGCAGGGTAGACCCAGCCTCGCGGACGCTCCGCATCGAGGCGTCGTTCGAAAACTCGGGCGGTTTGCTGATCCCCGGCGCGACGTTCGCAGTTTCGACGACCAGCGAAGGCGCGAGCGCCCTCTCGGTTCCAGGTTTGGCCGTTCAATGGGACCGGACCGGGTCGTATGTATGGGCGGTTAACGCAGAAGGCGAAGCTCGGCGCGCCGCCGTCACCATTCTTCAGAGAACGGAGGAGTTGGTAATCGTAACGGGCGACATCGCGGCCGGCGATTATGTCATCGCTGAAGGCGGCGACCGCATCAGACCGGGCATGACTTTTCCCCGTCCGGGTGCAGCTACCCTTAGCGGGGCAGGAGCCGGTTCAGCTGGTTCGCTGGATTAGCGCCCATGGCCAACGGGAAATCATTCGAACCGTCCGATGTGAATTCTTCTGAAGAAGGTATGACCGGGGGGTCAGCCGGCTTCATCGGCATTTTCGTCCAGCGACCGATACTTGCCGCCGTTATCAGCCTATTAATCATTCTCGCTGGCCTCGCGGCGATTCTTGGCGTCGAAGTTCGCGAATTGCCCGACGTTGACCGACCAATCGTCAGCATCGACACCTCCTTCCCGGGCGCCACGCCCGAAGCGATGGACGCAGAGGTTACCGCGATCATCGAAAGCGAAGTCGCGCGCATCGACGGCGTCGTATCGATTTCCTCAAACTCAAGATTTGCGCGCAGCGGCATCAGCATCGAATTTTCTGACCGGGTCGACATCAACGTCGCCGCGACTGACGTCCAGAACGCTGTCGCGTCGGTAACGCGGCGCCTGCCGCTCGGTATTGAGCCGCCAGTCGTCATCAAGGCGGACAATGATTCCTCGCCGATCATGCGCCTTGCTGTTTCCTCCACAACTCTAGACGAGGGCGATCTCGCCGATCTTGTCGCCGACGTAATCCAACCGCGACTTCAAGCCGTTGAGGGCGTCGCAGCCGCGGACGTTTATGGCGACCGGCGGCGCGTGATCCGCGTTCGGATACTACCTGTGTCGCTCGCTGCGCGAGGCTTTTCCGTGCAGGATGTCGCCCGGGTTGTCGCCACCGCCTCGCAGAGCGCGCCAAGCGGTCGGCTCCGCAGCGACGCACAAGAAATTTTAATCCGCGCCGAAGCGCCGGCGACGACGCCAGACGCCATTTCGAAATTGCGGCTCGACGGCGTGACAGTGCTTGGCGATGTCGCGGTCGTTGAATGGGGATCGGCCGACGAAACGACGACCGCACGAGTTAATGGCGCGCCGGGGGTCGGCATCGCCATTGTCCGTCAGGCGCAATCGAATACCGTTGCGGTGTCCGATGGGGTGACGCGCGCGGCGCGGGAACTCAATGAGTCGCTTCCCGAAGGCGTCGAAGTCACCGTAACGGTCGACGATTCCATTTTCGTGCGGCGCGCCATCGAGGAAGTGATTTCCAGCCTTGTCATGGCGACAGTCATAGTCATTTTGATCATTTTTCTGTTCCTGCGTTCAGCGCGGGCGACCATCATCCCGGCTGTCACGATCCCCATCTCGCTGCTCGGCACCGTCGCAGCGATGTATCTAGCTGGCTTTTCGATCAACATGTTCACGTTGCTTGCGCTCGTCATGGCGACGGGCCTGGTCGTCGACGACGCAATTATCGTCACCGAGAACATCGAACGCTGGAAAGCGCGCGGCGCTGGCAAGCGCGCGGCGGCAATCTTAGGCACGCGCGAGATCGTCTTCGCGGTGCTCTCAACAACCGCAACGCTCGCGGCTGTGTTCATCCCGATTTCGTTCATGCCGGGACAGGCGGGAAATCTCTTCTCAGAATTCGGCTTTGTTCTGGCTTTCGCGGTCCTTGTCTCGTCTTTCGTGGCGCTGACCTTGTGCCCGGTGCTGACAGTGCGCTTCGGGCGCGAGGGTTCTGGCCAGATCGTTTCCGATGCCGAAGCTGTCCGGCAAAAACCGAAAGGCCTCGGCGCGATTTACGGGCCCATGATCGATTTCTGCCTTCGACTGCCTATCGTCCCCATTGGCCTGTCTGTCGCCTTCGCGGTGCTGGCTTTCCTCACCTACCGTGGTCTGCCGCAGGAACTGACGCCGCAGGAAGATCGCGGGCGCGCATTCATGGTGGTGCAGATTCAGGACGGCGCCAACTTCCAGTATCTCGACAGCAAGGTGCGCGAGATAGAGCAGCGGATCATTCCGCTGACGGAGGAAGGCCAGCCAGGGCGGGCTGTCGTGTCCATCAGCGGCGTGGGCGGCGGCAACCGCGCGTTCGTCGTGCTCACATTCAAAGATTGGGCGGACCGGGAAGAGCGCCAAGCCGAGATTGAAGCGCTGATCCGTCCGCTCGTTTCGTCCATTCCCGGCGTGTCCGCTTTCGTGCGCGGTGGCAATAGCCTCGGCATTCGCGGCGCAGGGCAAGGGTTGCAGTTCGCCGTCGCCGCCGAGGATTATGCGGCGGCCGCCGACGTCGCCGAGGATTTGGCGGCGCGGCTACAGCAAAATCCGATGTTCGCCGATGTGCGGCCTAACTTCCGCGTCGCACAGCCTCAGGTGACGGTTTCGATCGACCGTGATGCGGCGGCTGCCCTCGGCGTGCCGATCGATGCGATTACCACGACCCTTAACGCGCTCGCCGACGAGTTTCGCGCCGCTGAGATATTCGTTGGCGACCGCGTCATCGACGTCATGCTGTCTGCTGGCGGCGAGCCAGTGAACGATCCAACCGACCTTGCTAACCTTTTTGTCCGCACCGAGAGCGGTATGTTCGTGCCGCTATCTTCCGTCGCCACCGTCAGCGAGACGGCGGTTGCTTCCTCGCTCGGACGCGAGGAACGCCGCCGCGCCGTGCCGGTGACCGCAACGCTTGCAGAAGGCGTCAAGCTCGGGGACGCAGTGACCGCCATGCGCGAGACTGCCGCGGAAGTGCTGCCCGGCGGAATGTCTATCGTCCTTCTCGGCGAGGCCAAACTTCTGAAGCAGAATGTGGACTCGTCAACTCTCGTCTTTGGTTTCGCGGCCCTCATCGTGTTCCTCGTCCTTGCGGCCCAGTTCGAGAGCCT
>CAZNXR010000063.1:0-8986 GCA_964576815.1 uncultured Caulobacterales bacterium
TTGCTGCCGGCGACAGGCACAATGCTTACCGAGGAAGCGCCCGGCGCGCCCTCTTCCGAAATTTCACGCGCGAGATTTTGCAGCACCCGAGCAACTTCGATGGCGGAGGCGTTCTCGAGAGAGACTGTGCGAAAAACCGATGTGTCTCGGTCCAGCTGTGCGAGAACGCGCTGAAGCCGGGTCACATTATCTGCGACGTCGACGATAATGATCGCATTGCCGTTTCGCACCGGCGCAACGACGCCGCGCTCGGATACGAGCTGGGCCAGGTTCGCGGCCGCCTCGCGCGCGTCTACATGGTTAAGGCGAACTATCTGGGTGACGAAATTACCGCGTTCGCTTTCGTTTACCGGGCCCGCTGCGCGCGAACCTTCCTGAATCGGAATAATGCGAAAGCTGTCGGCGCTGATCGGCGCCGCCGTGAAACCCGTGACGCGAAGCGCAGCCTGGAACAGCTCCCACGCCTCGTCCGCGCAGAGCCCGCCGTTCGGTCCTGACTTTATTGATACGCGCCCTTGAACCCGAGGGTCGAGCACAAATTTTTTGCCTGTCCGGATAGCGATTTCGTCAACAACCGATCGGATGTCGGCGTCTTCAAGATTTAGCGCCTCACCGCAGTCTGATTGCGCATAGGCCGCACCAATCTGAAACACCGCGGCGCCGACCATCAGGCAAGCGCGACGCAATCCCAACCTAGCCGCCATTCGTCGCCAAGCCCTTCAGATCTATTTCGACTGGCGTCACGACGCCCCCGCGATCCACATTGACCGTGACTTTGTTCCGGCTAGACGCCTTTTTGAGATATTCAATATCCGCGCCGATGTCGCGGCCGACTCTTTCGCCGTCTATGCCCACAAGCACATCGCCAGGACGAAGCCCCGATGCGAGGAAGGAAGTATAGGCGTGATCATCGTCTGCTGGCGGCTCCAGAACGAGGTTAACGCCGCCGACATTGTCGGTCTCTGGCGTGACCGAGATGAAGGTCCCGAGGGTTGCAAATACGTCGCTCTCGGCTCTAGCGGCGTTTGTCGCTCCATCGTTAGGCGACTTGGTTCCGTTGGGCTGGCGTCCGATCAACCTCAGAGATTCCAGAACACCGTCACGATCAATGACGACTTGATCGCGAAACACACGTTCGAGCGTCACGCTCTCCCAAATAATGTCGTCGGGCCGATAACGCGCCTGCTTGTTATCTGGGGTCTTTATGATGGCCGATCCGCCGGTAGCGTCGATCCAAGTCCCGTGCAAGGCAAGATCAAGGCTGGTATCTTGGAGGTCAGGGCCGTCTACGAGTTCGTTGATGTCTGGAGTCGCCGGCGCCGCGCCGTTCTCAAAAGGATTAACGGCAACTACATTAGCGACCTTCGTAACTTGCGCAGGCGGCGCAGGCGCGGCTGGAGGATCCGGCAGTGGGCCGAGGCCGACCCAGAAAAGGAGCCCAAGGACGGCCCCGAGAGCGCAGACAACTCCGTATTCAAAGACACGCACAAGACCGGCTGCCGGCTTCGGCCTCGAAGGCCGCCGGGCGACAAGCGATGCGACGCGCGCCCTTAGCGCGTTCGCCGCCGGGCCGTTCGGCGCGAACCGATCCATCTTCAAAACCGCCACGACCTATTCCGTTCCGTTACCGGCCCCCGGTGACAAAACACTGTAGCCCCTTTTTGAGGCGAAGGGGAGCAGAATAAAGGCGGGAAGCTACCGAATATCAAGCGCTTGGGTTAAAATTTGGATCGGAGCCGAACCAAAACCGGCGTGAAAGGTCCCGTCTTGGAGGGGACGGGGCGGCCGCTCTGGAGAACGACCGCCCCTTGAGTTCAAGCTCCGGCGATCTGCAATCGCCGAAAAAACAACCCTAGAAGTTCGCCGTGATGCTGGCATTGAAGTTTCGACCACGCTCGAAACGGTCGATGGGCACTTCGCCAAGGATTTCAGAGTTTTGGAAGAAGTTCGCCTCAACCCCCAAGAGATTGCGCCCGGACAGTCCGAGGACGTACTGGCCGCCGCCGATTTCGAAGTTGCGGCGGAAGACGGCGTCCAGATTGAATCCGGGCCGTTCGAAGACGGCTGGAACGCCGACGCCGCGACGCGCTAGCCGTTCGCTCACCCAATTGGCGAGCACTGTGAATTGCGACCGGTCGGTCTGATAGCCAAACTGTCCGTTCACGATGTGCTTCGGCGTGCCGACGAGATCGGTTGATTCTGTTCCGACAAAAACGGCGCTCGCCGCGATAAGGCTTCCAGCGTCGAAAGGATTGCCGATCAGTTCGTCGCCCGCCGACACCTCGGAGAAGCTGAGCGTGTAGTTGGTCGTGAAGAGCCACTCGGCCCCTTCGATCAACGGAATGTCGAACGGCATGTCGAACCGATTGCGGAACTCGAACTCAGCGCCATACAAGGTGGCTTCGGGCGCTGCGATGAAGCCTGTGCGCAGGCGCCCGTCGAGTTCGTTGGTAGCTTCTTCGATCGGGTCCTTGATGTCCTTGAAGAAGGCGCCGACGGTCACGAACCGGTCACGCCCGAAGAAGTATTCAAGACGCGCGTCATAGTTCTTGAATGTCGTGTCGCCCAAAAGCGGGTTGCCCTGGAACCGGCGGCTCGATTCAGGATCGACGAATTCCGAAGCCGCCAGTTCCCGGAACTGAGGCCTTGCAATTGTCTGCGAGTACCCAAGGCGCAACTGGATATCGGATGCGAAATTCCACGTCGCAGTGATCGACGGCAGGAAATAATCGTTCTCGATGCTCACCGGACCGGCGAAAGGCGTGAGGCCGAAACGGTTGAAGGTCCGAAGACGCTGGTTCGCGTCTTCATAGCGAACGCCCGCCGTCAGCCTGAGGAAGGGAAGCAGCTCGGCGTCCGCCTGGATGTAAGCGGCGCTAGACCGAAGCCGCCCGGTGTGGCTGTCATCGAGGTTTGTCGTCTCGCGCAACAGGAGCAGGCCCGGACCGATGAAGTCCGGCGAGAACACGAAATCGATGCGTGACTGCAGAAGCTCCGGCGGCAAAGCGATCCCCGCGCCGGTGCGATCCTGATCGAAGGCGAACTGGAGCAACTCCACATCACGCTCGGTCTTCGCATACGCGACGCCGGCCGATAGCGTTACTTCGCGTGTATCAGCTATCGGAAAGGCGTAGGCGAGGTCGCCGCCGAAGCTGACGATCTCATCGTTCAGTTCCGAGAACCGGATGATCTGTCCGCCTTGGTTGAGCGTCGGGATGCCCGGTGTCGTGCGCGTCGCGCCCGGGAAAATGTAATTTGCGAAACGCTCATAAGGAGCTTCGCGGGACGAGCGCGAATACGCCGCCCGCCAGTCAAAGTCGATCGCATCGAAGAAGCGATGACCGCCGGATACGCCGGTCTGCCAGATCATTCGCTCATACCAGGCGCTAGAGTCACGACGTTCGTTAGTAGTAAGCGACGCAAGTTCGCTCAGGTTCTCCTCGATCGACCCTTGAGGCGCAAAGTCGTCAGGCGGGACGCCGTCGACGTTGTAGCCTTCTTCAGTCTCGGCGAAGCTTGTCGAGCTGCGAATTATAAGGCCGGAAACGGTCACTTCGTTATTTTCGCCCCAGCCGGCGCTCGCGCTGGCGAAGCCGTTGGTGACGATGTCCCAGGTCGTCGTCACCGCGTCGAGGCGCGTGGACGCGGTCGAAACGAGGTTCGGAATGAAAATCCGTTCGCTGCGGCGGGTCCTGAACTGGCTATCGTAGCCTACCAGTGCGAGGAGCCCGAGATCGACGCCGCCAAGATCGAACGTCTTGCCTGCCGAAAACTCCGCATTGAAGTCAGGGTTGAGCTTTTCACTCTGCAGGACATTGACAGGGGAGTTCACCAGGCTTTCGGACGCGATCTCAAGCTCGGTTCCGGTAAAATTCGATAGTTCAAGGCGCTGGTTCCGATTGATGAGATCGCGCAAAGGGCCAGGAATATCGCGGGATCCGAAATCAATGCCGGTCCAGTCGCGGTCAAAACCATCGACGACGATCCCGCGGCGGCGGGTCGACTCGGTGTTGCCGCCAACGCCCACCTTGAGGGTCAGGAACGGTTCGGCCGGCTGTTTCAGCGTACGCAGGTCGATAATGCCGCCGCCAAACTCGCCCGGCAAATTTGCGGAGAAGGTCTTTTGAACGTCCGCCCCGTCGAGGATGTTTGACGGGAACAGGTTGAGGGGAATTTGCCGGCGCAGAGGTTCAGGGCTCGGTAGCGGAGACCCGTTCAAGAGCGCCGATGAGTACCGGTCGCCCAGACCGCGGACAAATACGAAGCCGCGGACAACCGAAAGACCGGAAAGCCGCGTAAGCGCCGCCGCTGCATCGGCGTCGCCCGAACGGGCCAGATCTTCCGAATTAAGGAACGCTGCGACCTGAGAAGTCTGGCGCAGCGGCTCGGGAATGAACCGGCCACGAACGACAATCTCATCGACTTCACCGCCCTCTTCCTGCGCCGTCGCCAGCGTTGGGGCGATCAGCGCCGAAGACAAAAGAAGTACGCAGGCGCGCAACCGGGAAATGCGTTTCATTTAATTATACCCCACCTTCAGAAGTGTTTCGAAGCAACTGGGCGGCGCGATGGCGCCGCCCTAGCCCGGTGACGATCAGCAGGCGACCAACGGCGCAGGACCGCAGGTCCAGCCCTGGTACCAAGTGTCCGAACTGTTCTGAACCGCACCGATGTAAGTCAGCGGCAGGAAGAACGGGTCGAGCGTCGCCGGATTGACGGCGGTACGCGCTGTCTCCGTCGGTCCGTTGACGATGACACCGGTTAACGTGTTGGCGACAGCCGTCGAATTGTTCGATCCGGCGTCGATGAGGGCCTGCGTCGCTGCGTCCGGAAGCGTCGGGCAGTCGAACAGGATCGACTGGAAGATCGGCGCCGGCGATGCCGCCGCAGCCGCCGCCGTCACGCAGCGGGTCGGCCCCGTGACGACACCATTGAAGTAGCGGCCGGAGCTCCCCGGCGTGCCGCCGGTGTTGTTCATGTTCAGCCCGTTCGTCAGAGCCGAGGACGAGCTGTTCTGCAGCAACCCGACAAAGGTGAAGTTGGCAACGCGCGGATTGGTGGGATTGTTCGGTCCGAGTACGGCGCCGGAGCGACGGTTGCTGGATTCGACGAGTCGGTCTGGCGCATTAGCCTCGCCCGCTATCGATTGAATGACGACTGCGCGCTGCATATTGCCGTTCCAGCCGTCATCGAAATCGAGAGAGTCATCGACGGCCCCAGTCACAACAACATTGCGAAGGTTCGACGTCCCGCCGAAAATCTCAATCCCGTCATCCCCTGAATTGTGAACCTGAATGTTCTCCATCACAGTTCCGCTGCCGACGCCGCCAAGCGTCAGGCCGTTGAGGTCGTCGCCGGCCGCCGCTCCCGGAAGGAATGCGCCCGGGAAGCGGATCGATAGAAAGCGGATCGAGCCGCTGTTGTCGTTGGCGGTCGCGCCGCCGTAGAGCGCGTTAGAGCCGGTGGCGGCGAGGATGCCCTCGATCGGCTGCTGGCAATCGACAGAACCCGCCATGACCGCCGCATTGCAGGTGTTGATCGGCGCCCGGCCAGCGAGAACGAGGCCTGCCCATTCCCGCGACGCCTGCGCCCTATTGGGCAGGGTACCCAAAACATCGCGGGCCGCTGTCATGATGACCGGACGGTTCTGCGTACCTTCAACGAAAATCTGCGAACCCCGGTTGACGATCAGCACGTCGCTGCCGGAGTCGCCGAAAATGCGAGTTCCGGACTCGATCGTGAGGCTCGCGGCGACGCCGCTGGTTCCAGCGCTGCCACGATCGACGCCGACATCGACACGGCCCTGAAGCTCATAGAGGTTATTCGCGGTCAACGTCATGGTCGCGGGAACGCCGCCGATACCAAGCGCTCCGGTCAGGATGCACCGGCGCTGTCCGTTGATCGGCAAGCCAGTCAGAGTGCCAGCAGGGCATTCTGGATCCGGGAACAGTCGGAACGTCCATCCCGTCGCCCAGCTCGCGCCTTCGTTTTCGGTATCGGAGAAGGCGCCAATGTAGGGCGCCGGATCAAAGAACGCGCCAAGGGACGGAACATTGAAGGGCGTGCGCGCCGCTTCGTTCGGTCCGGGAAACAGTCCGGCGAGCGTATTCGCCACTGTCGTGGAGTTGTTCGATCCGGCGTCGATGAGGGCTTGCGTCACCGCATCTGGAACGGTCGGGCAGTCGAACAGGATCGACTGAAAGATCGGCGCCGGCGATGTTGCCGCCGCAGCCGCCGTTACGCAGCGGGTCGGGCCCGTAACGACGCCATTGTAATAGCGGCCGGAGCTTCCCGGCGTGCCACCGGTGTTGTTCATGTTCAGCCCGTTCGTCAACGCCGACCCCGAACTGTTCTGAAGCAGGCCGAGGAAGGTGAAGTTCGCGATTGCCGGATTCGTCGGGTTGTTCGGCCCGAGCACCGCGCCGGAACGTCGATTGCTCGACTCCACGAGCCGGTCGGGCGCGTTGGCCTCGCCTGCAACCGTCTGGCGAACGACCACGAACTGCGCATTGCCGTTCCAGCCGTCATCGAAATCGAGCGAGTCATCAACGGCGCCGGTTACGACGAAATTCTTGAGGTTCACCGTGCCGCCGAACACCTCTACGCCGTCGTCACCCGAATTGTGGATCTGCACCCGATTGATGACAGTGCCCGATCCAACGCCGCCGAGGGTCAATCCGTTCAAATCGTCTCCGGCCGCGGCGCCTGGAAGAAACGCGCCGGGGAAGCGAATTTGAACGAATTCAAGAATGCCGCTGTTGTCGTTCGGCGACGCGCCGCCATAGAGCGAGTTCCTCCCAGTCGAAGCCAGGATGCCTTCGATGGGCTGCTGGCAATCGACCGTGCCTGCGGTCACTGCCGCGTTACAGGTGTTGATCGGCGCCCGTCCGGAGATAACGACCCCTGCCCAGAGGCGTGAGGCCGTATCCGGATTCGCTGTGCCCTCGAGATCAGCGCGTCCGGTGAAGATGATAGGCTGATTGACGTTACCCTGTGCGATGAGGCGGCTGCCGCGATTGACGATGAGCACATCGCCAGAGGCGGCGCCGAAGAGCCGAACGCCAGGGTTGATTCGAAGTTCGGCCGCCTGACCGCCTGACGCCGTTCCGGCCCCGCCGACGTCGCGACCAACATCGACCCGACCGTTGATGCGATAGACGACGTCGAGGAGATTCGGGATCGTCAGGTCCGCAAGAATTTCGCCGGTGATATTGCAGACCGTAAGCGCGCCGAGAGCGCCTCCGTTCGTGGTTCCCGCCGGGCAAGTCGCGCCGCCGCCGCCGCCGCCGCCGCCACCACCGCCGCCACCGCCTCCAACAGGCGGCGGAGGATTCGTGCCGCCGGGGGACACGATGTCGGACCCCGGCGAACATGCCGCGAGAACCAGAGTCGCGCTGCAAGCGAGAAGCGAGGAACGAATATCGGTGGAAAAGCGCATGTCGTACGGCCCCCCTGTTGGGAAATTGAAAACTGATGCTGATGCAGAAGCGAAAACCACACCCCTACCCGGCGGCGGGCTTAGAGACCGGATATGTCAGGTCGATGATGTGGGCGTCTCAGATTTGTGACAGCGGGCCTTGTTGCCGAAATGCCAATGCATCCGCTTGATCAATGAAATCTGGCGCTTGATTGCGTAAGGCGCACAGGTAGCGCCTACACTCTGTCGCAGAATATGGAGGGAGTGGCTTTTGGCGCATCATGGGTCATGCGATCCACCTTGCGATTGTCGATGAATTGTCATCGAACTCAGCCTAGTTGCTCGCAGGAAACTTGAAGCACGCGGGTTACGGCGGCCTTGTACGGAAGGGCGATCAGTTACGATGCTTGAAAACCGAAATGAAACTCAGCTCACGTACAGGCTCAGGTTTGCCTTCGGCATCTTGACTCTGTTCATTGCGTTGGCCGGATGCGATCGACAAGAAGCGCCGCCGCAGGAAATCGCCGGCGCAGACGCCGTTCCGGCGGGCTACCGCTATTCCCTTGTAGCGCGCTTTGACGGCGCTTTCCCGATCTTCGCAGACGGTAGCGGATTGACCCAAGTCGAAGATCGCTTCGAAGCGGTTTTCAGTCTGGATACCGAAGACGAACCGGTCTTGAAGGAAATACAGATCGTAAACTACGGGTCGAGGCTGGAGGAGCCTGGCGCTGAGGCGCCGGGTTGCGACTCGCCCGAACGGACCAGCTATTTTGATCGCGCGGAACTCAAGAATGTCGAGATCGAGACGGGGCCGACGCTGAACCTCTTGATAGATACGCACTTTTCCGGTCGCAGTTCGTCGCCGGAATGTTCCGGCGGGAACGGTGCCGTGGAGCCGCGAAAGGAAGAAGCGGTGCTGAAGGCACCCATTCCAATTGAGGCGCTTCAGGCGTCTGAGGGCAGACCGATCGAGACCCGCAACGGCGGGTGGTCATTTAGCTTTTCGCGCATGCCGGTTGACTCCGCGGAGCAGCGCTCCTCACCCTGAACCTGGCGTCTCGTTTCCGGAGCGTTGGGAAGTTTGGGCGACCTGCTTTTTATTGCACTGGCTGTCCTCGCCGGGATGACCGCGGGAAGCTTTCTGAACGTCGTGATTTATCGCGGCCCCGTCATTTGGAGGCTCGTTGATGCGCCAGCGCGCGGCGATCTTGTCGGACCTCGATCCTATTGTCCGGCGTGCCGGACGCAGCTTCGGTTTGGGAATCTCATCCCCCTTGTCAGTTACGTCGTTCAGCGCGGCCGATGTGCTTCCTGCGGCGCCGGAATTTCCCCGCGCTATCCCGTTGTCGAATCGCTAGGCGGCGCCAGCGCGCTGCTTTCCGTTGTTGCGTTCGGCTGGACTCCGGCGGCGTTGCTGGCGGCGATCGCCGCGTTGCTGCTCGTGGCGCTGGCCTTTATCGATCTTGAAACCGGCTATCTACCGGACGCGCTGACTCTGCCGCTTGCAGGTCTCGGACTCGCCGCCAACGCATTTGGGACGTTTGCGCCGCTTAGGGATGCGTTGATCGG
>CAZNXR010000064.1:0-8940 GCA_964576815.1 uncultured Caulobacterales bacterium
CCATGATCAAGGCCATCGGCAAGGGGTCGCTCGCCTCGATCCTGGCGGTCTGCCTGCACTTCATTCGGGTCATCGTCTGGATCTGTTTTGCTGCGCTCTCCGCCGCCGTCGTCGCCATTCCCTTCATTCCAGCGGTCGCGCGCCTTGTCGCCGGCGACAGCGCCGATATCGATCTTGACGCCGCCGATTTCGTGAAGGTGCTCAAGCATTTCATCACCTTCGGGGTGCTCCTCTATGTCGTTGAACGCCTCCTTGAAATCCTGAAAACGCTGCGCTTCGGCTCGCCCTTCGTGAAGGAGAACGCCGACCGCTTCAGGAAGCTCGGCTGGGCGCTCCTCATCGGCGAGGGCTCGAAAATCCTGATCGGGATCGTCGCGGCGATCGTCGACGCCGATATCGACGTCGATCTCGACGGCATCACCCTCATCGCGGTCGTCGCCGTGTTCGTGCTTTCCGAGGTTTTCCGAGAGGGCGCGCGCATGAAAGAGGAACAGGACCTCACCGTCTGATGTCGATTTCCGTCAAGCTCGACCGGGTGCTGCTCGACCGCGGGATGAGCCTGACGGAGCTGTCGGAGCGCGTCGGCGTGACGATCGCGAACCTCTCTATCCTCAAGACCGGCAAGGCGAAGGCGATCCGCTTCTCGACGCTCGAGGCGATCTGCAAGGAGCTGAACTGCCAGCCGGGCGACATCCTTTTCTTCGAGAATGACGGCAAGCCGATCAGGCATGAGGATTAGAGCGGCGGCGTGACTTTCGCCAAATCGCGCTAGACGCGCCGTCGTGACTGACCTCCCGATCCTCCTTCTCGCCGACCGCATCGGCGTTTTCGTGTTTGCGCTGTCAGGCGGCATCGCTGCGGCGCGCAAGGAAATGGATCTGTTCGGCGTCCTCGTGCTCGCTTTCCTGACCGCGGTCGGCGGCGGCACCTTGCGCGATCTCATTCTCGATGCGCCGGTCTTCTGGCTCGCTGACACGCTGGCGCTTGGGCTCAGCGCCGCGGGCGGGCTGGTCGCCTTTTTCCTGTGGAAGCCGATCGACGCTTTCCGCCCCTTACGCTGGGCGGATGCGGCGGGGCTTGCGCTCTTTTCGGTCGCGGGCGCGGCGAAGGCCGCAAGCCTCGGCCATTCGTTCGTCATTGTGCTGATCATGGGCACGATGACGGCCTCGGCGGGCGGGCTCCTGCGCGATGTCGTCGCCAACCGCGTGCCGATGCTGCTGCTCCCCGGCGAGCTTTACGCGACCGCCGCGCTTCTCGGCGCCGGCGTCTACGGCGCCCTCCATTTCAGCGGCCTCAGCGAGACCGCCGCCTTCGCCGCGGGCATGGCGGCCGCCTTCGGCTTGCGGGCTGCGGCGATCGTCTTCAAATGGTCGCTGCCGACGCCGAAGGGGTAGGAGCCGGTTTGCCGCGCTTTCCTTTCGCCCCTATATCCGGCGGCCATGACCGCCCTTGATCTCAGCGTGAAACCTGCCGCCGCGAAAACGTCGCCCGTTTCCGTGTTCGGAATGTCGCGCGCGGAAATTGCAGGGCGGCTTGCAGACGGGCTCGGCCTTGACGCGAAGAAGGCGCGGATGCGCGCGGGCCAGCTCTGGCGGTGGGTCTATCACTATGGGCTCACCGATTTCGAGGCGATGACCGATATCGGCAAGGAGATGCGGGCGTCGCTCGCGCAACTCTTCAGCCTTCAGCGCCCCCGCGTCGTCGAGCGTCAGATTTCGACCGACGGCACGCGCAAATATCTGATCGAGGTGTCGAAAGGCGCGGAGATCGAGTGCGTCTACATCCCGGATGTCGGGCGCGCCGGCGCGCTCTGCGTCTCGTCCCAGGTCGGCTGCACGCTGACCTGCACCTTCTGCCATACCGGCACGCAGCCGCTCGTCCGGAATCTCACCGCGGGCGAGATCGTCGCGCAGGTGATGGCGGTCAAGGACGACCTTGAGGAATGGCCGTCCGGCGGAGATGACCGGCGGCTTTCCAACATCGTCTTTATGGGGATGGGCGAGCCGCTGCTCAATGCGGACAATGTCGCGCGCGCGATCGAGACCATATCGGATGGAGACGGCATCGGCATTTCGCGCCGCCGCATCACAGTCTCGACATCTGGCGTCGTGCCGGCGATCCGCCCCCTTGGCGAGAATACGGGCGCGATGCTGGCGATCTCGCTTCACGCGACGCATGACGGACTGCGCGACGTGCTGGTTCCGATCAACCGCAAATATCCGATCGCGGAGCTTTTGGAGGCCTGCCGCACCTATCCGGCTGCGGGAAATTCCAAGCGGATCACCTTCGAATATGTGATGCTGAAAGGCGTCAACGACACGGATGCGGAGGCGCGGGAGCTTGTGCGCCTCCTCAAGAACATTCCGGCGAAGATCAATCTCATCCCGTTCAACCCGTGGCCCGGCGCGCCGTACGAATGCTCGGACTGGGACCGGATTGAGGCCTTCGCCGACATCGTCAACCGCGCCGGCTACGCCTCGCCGATCCGGACGCCGCGCGGACGCGATATCTCGGCGGCCTGCGGGCAGCTGAAGTCGGAGAGCGTGAAGGTGCGGGCGAGCGAGCGGATATAGGAGCGAGTAGGGAGCACCCGGCGGCATTGACTGTCCCTTCAGGCGCCCCTTCCATTCGCTACGCGCTATTGGCTACTCCCTACTCGCCATGAAACCCGACCCCCACGCCCTCACCGAAAAATTCGTCCGCGCCTCGGGGCCCGGCGGACAGAACGTCAACAAGGTCGCGACGGCGGTCGAGCTTCGTTACGACACGGGGCTCGCGGACATGGCCGACGCCGTGCGCGTGCGGCTGTTGCGGATTGCGGGGGCGCGCGCGACCAAGGACGGCGTCATCGTCCTCTTCGCCGACCGCTTCCGCACGCAGGAGCGCAACCGCGCCGACGCCCGCGCGCGCCTTGAAGCGATGATCGAAAAGGCGCTGACGCCGCCCAAGCCCCGCATCGCGACCAAGACGCCGAAGTCACAGAGGCGAAAGCGCGTCGAGGGCAAGGTGCGGCGCGGCGAGATCAAACGCGGCCGGTCCCGCCCCCTCATGGACGATTGACGCTGGATGATGCGCCTTCTCTTTCTCGGCGCCGGCCATGCGCACGCCGAGGCGCTGCGGGCGTTCGCGCGCCGTCCGGTCGACGGGGCTGCGCTGACCGTTGTCAGTCCGTATACGCATGTTCCCTATACCGGCATGGTTCCGGGCCTTGTCGCCGGACGCTACGCGCTCCCTGAGGCCTCGATCGATGCGGGCGCTCTTGCAGCGCGGGCGGGCGCGGCCTTCGTCAAGGCGAAGGCCGTCCGTATCGAGCGCGCGCGCAAGATCGTCCACTGCGACAATGGCGAGGAGCTTGCCTACGACGTCCTCTCCATCAATGTCGGCGCCGTCGCGCGCAATCCGCTGCGGGTCGCAGGCGGCGCAGCGATCCTGCCGACGAAGCCCGTCGAACCTTTCATCGCTGCGATCGACACAGCAAAGGCCGAAAGCGTCGTCGTCATCGGCGGCGGTTATGGCGGCGTTGAACTCGCCGCCGCGCTCGGCTTTCGCGGCGCGCGCGTGTCGCTCGTCGCGGGGCGCGCAGGGCTCGCCCCCGCCGCGCCGGCGGCGGTGCGGGCGATTCTCGCCCGCCGCCTGGGCCTTCGCGGCGTCAGCCTGATCGAGGGCGCCGACGCCGTCAGCACCGATACGACGGGCGTCACGCTCAGCGACGGACGCATGCTCGCCGCGCAAGCCGTCGTCCTCGCCGCCGGGGTTGCGCCGCCGCCGCTCCTCGCCTCGCTCGACCTGCCGAAGGACAAGGCGGGCTTCCTGCGTGTTTCCGCAACGCTTCAGAGCCCGGCCGATGCGGCGATCTTCGCGGCCGGGGACTGCGCGGCGGTCGGCGACGGACTGCCGAAAGCCGGCGTTTTCGCGGTGCGCGAAGGCCCTTTGCTCGCCGAAAACCTGCACGCCGCGCTCAAGGGGCGCGCGCTCGCTCCCTATCGTCCGCAGTCGGACTATCTCGCCATCGTTTCCTTGTGGCCGGACGGCGCGGTCGCCGTCCGCGGGCACCTCGCGGCGGAGGGGCGCTGGGCGGACCGCTGGAAAGAGCGGATCGACCGTCGCTTCATCGCGCGTTTCCGCGCTTAGGCGTCCGGCCCCTTCAGCACCAATTCCGACACGTCGCGGAAATCGCCCAGGCGGCCTTTGATGAAGCTGTTGAACGCGATCGAATAGCGCGGCTCCGACGAGCCGTTCACCTGCACCATGTGCTGCAGGCTTGAGGAGAAGAGGATCACGTCGTTCCTTCGCGGCATCACGAGATTCGCCGTGGCGTTATAAAGATTGTTTTTCTCGCGCTCGGGCCGCAGCTCAATCTGTTGGTAGGTGCGATGGCGATCGAAAATCATGCCGGACGCGGGCTCCGGCAGGTCGGTGTAATAGAGCGATCCGGATACGAGGGAATTCGAGTGCGTATGGCCGTGCATGCCGACGCCCGGCGGATTGATCAGCGACCATGACTGGGTGATGTAGAGCCGCTGCTTCACGCCGAGGACTTCGGACGCATAGGCGTCGAGCGTTTCCTGCACCGCCCTCTTGACGCTGCGCAGCTGAGGCTCCTCGAAGATGTAGAGGTTCTCGGAAATCAGGTTCGACTTGTTGCGGATCATCTTGAGGTTCTTGATGAAGTCTACCTGCTCGGCGCTGATCGCATGCCCGATATCGGCGCGCATGAACGGCTCCGCAAACAGCGGCTGAATGTCGAATTTTACGGCGTTCATAGTTCCTGAATCCCCGAAGGTCCGGCGTTTCCCCGCGCCGGATGTGAGCCCGACTGCACTATGACGCACCGGCTTGAAGCGAACAAGGTTGGCCGCCCGCCGGCGAACGCCTCCTGCTGCTTGCGCGTTCGGCGCGCCGGCGATAAGGCGGCGCCATGCAGCTGAGGTTGAACACCGCCCTTGACGCGCCGGCCGCCGCCGCCGCGTTCGCGCGGTCAAGACGGCTCCATCTCCCGCATTTTCTGGAAACGGCGGACGCTGAGACGCTGCATGCGGAGATCGCCGCGCAGCGCCAGTGGAACTTCGTCATCTTCGCGCATGAGAAGAACATGGATCTCGATGCGGCGGGCTGGGACAAGCTTGATGCCGAGACCAAGCGCAAGGCGATCGCCGTCGTGCATGAGCGCGCCAACCACGAATTCGCGTTCATGCATTACAAGCTGTCGCTGTACGACCGTTATCACGCCGGGCGCCAGCTCACGCCCGGGCTGATCAGCTTCTTCGAATTCTTGAACGGCGAGGCGTTTCTCGGCTTTGCGCGCGCCGTCACGGGCCACGCCGACATCGCTTTCGCCGACGCCCAGCTGACGGCGTTCAGTCCCGGCCATTTCGTCACGATCCATAATGACGATCTTGAAGGCAAGAACCGGCGCGCCGCTTATGTCCTGAACCTTACGCCGGAATGGCGCGAGGACTGGGGCGGCTATCTGAATTTCTTCGACGACGACGGACACGTCGTCGCGGGATTCAAACCGGCGTTCAACGCGTTGAACCTGTTCTCGGTGCCGATGCGCCACGCCGTCGGAACGGTCTCGCCGTTCGCGAGAAAACCGCGCCTGGTGGTGTCAGGCTGGCTTCGCGCCGGCGCCGATCCGATGCGCCGGGACTGAAACAAGGCGCACGCTGCCGGAATCGCCGAGGTCGGCCGAGAATCTGCTTCGCCTCGCCGCGTCGTTCCGCTATGGGGGCGCCGCAAGAGGTGATGGAAGGTTCGCACGATGACCAAGCACAAGGGCGTCAGGAAAGTCGTTCTCGCTTATTCGGGCGGGCTCGATACTTCGGTCATCCTCAAATGGCTTCAGGTCGAATATGGCTGCGAGGTCGTGACGTTTACGGCGGACCTTGGCCAGGGCGACGAACTTGAGCCTGTGCGGCGGAAGGCCGAGCGGAACGGCGTCAAGGAAATCTATATTGAGGACCTGCGCGAGGAATTCGTGCGCGACTTCGTGTTCCCGATGATGCGGGCGAACGCGCTCTATGAAGGACAGTACCAGCTCGGCACCTCAATCGCACGGCCGTTGATCGCCAAGCGCCTCGTCGAGATCGCGAAGGAGACAGGCGCCGACGCCGTCGCCCATGGCGCGACCGGCAAGGGCAACGACCAGGTGCGGTTCGAGCTTTCCGCCTACGCCCTCAATCCGGACATCAAGGTGATCGCGCCCTGGCGCGAATGGGATCTTTCAAGCCGCACAAAGCTCATTTCCTGGGCGGAGACCCATCAAGTCGAGATACCTAAAGACAAGCGCGGCGAAGCGCCGTTCTCGGTCGATGCGAACCTTCTCCACACTTCCTCCGAAGGAAAGGTGCTGGAGGACCCGGGCGTCGCCGCGCCCGATTACGTCTATCAGCGTACGAACGATCCGGAAGCCGCGCCCGACAAGCCGGAGACGATCGAGATCGGCTTCCGGCGCGGCGACGCCGTGTCGCTGAACGGCAAGGCGCTGTCGCCCGCAACTCTTCTCGCCGCGCTCAACGATCTCGGGCGGACGCACGGAATCGGCCGGCTCGATTTCGTCGAGAACCGCTTTGTCGGCATGAAATCGCGCGGGGTCTATGAAACGCCGGGCGGCGCGATCCTGCTCGCCGCCCATCGCGGCATCGAGCAGATCACGCTCGACCGCGGCGCGGGGCATTTGAAGGACGAGCTGATGCCGCGCTACGCCGAGCTCATCTACAACGGATTCTGGTTCGCGCCGGAGCGCGAGATGCTGCAGGCCGCGATCGACAAGAGCCAGGAGCATGTCGAGGGAACGGTGACGCTGAAGCTCTACAAGGGGCAGGCGAGCGTCATCGCGCGATCCTCGCCGAAATCGCTCTATTCGATGGCGCATGTGACCTTCGAAGAAGACGCCGTCTACGACCAGAAGGACGCCGAAGGCTTCATCAAACTCAACGCCCTGCGCCTCAAACTGCTGGCGCGGCGGAATATGAGGTGAGGCGCGTGATCCGCGATCACCCGGCGCAGCAGACGCCGCGCCGGGCGATCCGGACGCTCCCCTCAGAATTCGAAGCGCAGGCCGATATCGATGTTGTGCGTGGCGACGCCGATATCGACATTCTCGCCGCGCACTTTTCCGATAGACCGGCCAAGCGCGATCTGACCGCCCCAACCGTTGATGATCTCGTTTTCGATCAACAGCGTCGAGCCGGGAAACGGCGCGTTGGCGACCACTCGTTCCGCTTCGTTGAGGCGCCCGATCGTCGCCGCCCCGGACAAATACCATCGGTCTTCCGCGGCCGCGGAGGTCGCGGCGGCGATACTTGCCGCGGCGGCGCCAATCATGATTTCTCCCCCTCGCATCATGGGCTCCTTTTTTGGTTGATGAAGGAGCTTGTCCGATACCGTCCGGCGAAGCGGCGCGCGTTGGCGACTTGCTGATTAAAACCTGATCTTTCGATGATGGCCGCGCTATCGACCGCCAGCTTTATAGCAGGCCGCAGTTCGCAGGGTCGGCCCGGCAGGTATCGGCCGAGCGCCCGCTGGTGCGCCAGCGCTCCGTCAGACCGAGGCGCGTCACCAGCGCGGCAAAACGCGGGTCGCGACGCATCGACGCCGTCGACTTGACGAAAATCACCCATCGCCCCGCGCCGGCGATCGGTTCGGATGTGATCACCTGGGCATAATGCGCATCGGCAAGCGCGAAGGCCTCATCCAGAAACCCCGCATAGGCGGCGAGGGCGATTGCGGGCGGCTTGTCGAATTTGCCGGCGCCCGCCGCCTCGACGACGGCGCGTACGCTTTGTTCTCTGGCGGGCGCGTCGCCGGCGACCGACGCTTCCAGAAACGCGCGGAATAACGGCATTTCCGGCAGCGCGCCGCCAGCGAGCATCGCCAGCGCATCTTCATGCTCGCCATTGTAAAGCAGGCTGTTGAAGCGGTTGAAAATCGCCGACGGCGCCGACGGCCATGTGCGGTAGAGGCCTTCGCGCAAGGCTTTGACTTCGGTTGCCTGGCCAAGCGTCAACGCAAGCCGAATGCGCGCGGCAAGCGCGACCGGCGACAGCGGCTCGATGGCGAGCGCGCGATCGTTCGCCTCCATCGCCGCTTCGATCCGACCTTGCTCGGCGAGAAGCTCCGAATGGATCAGATGCGCCTCGACGGAGGCGGGTTCGCGCGCCAGCGCTTCGCCGATCAGCGTCTCCCGTTCGCCCCAGACGCCGAGCAGCGGCAGCGCGACAGCACGTGCGAGGTAAGCCTCGCCATTGAGGGGATCGAGGGCGATCGCTCGGGCCGCGGCGTCTTCGGCTGACGACTGGAGCTTGAATCGCTCGCTCCCGGCGGCGCCCCGGCTTGCATAGGCGCTGGCGAGCGCCAGCATCGACCAGCCGCGCGAGAATTCAGGCGCGCGATCCGTCAGCATCCGGCCCGCCGTGAGCAGGTTCGCGCGACCGCCGTCAAACCGCTGCACCTGGTCGCAGGCGCGCAGGAAAACGCCGGCCGTTTCAGGATCGAGGCGAACGCCGCGCGGCTTCCGGCTGACGAGCGCGCATCGCAGAATGTCGGCCGCGTGCGCGGCGATCTGTTCTTCGAGGAACGCCGCTTCGGCGGCGTCGCGCCTGAACGACTTGGACCAGACAATCTGATTGGCCGGCGCGTCGATCACCTGGATTTCGACACTCATCGAACCGGCTTCACGGCGAACGGTCCCATCGACGATAAACTCAACACCTTCCCGCTTCGCCGCCAATTTCATGCCGCCGCTCCGGAAACGCGCAGCATCGATATGGGCGGCGGGGGCAAACCCCGACCCAGCCAGACTGCCTCGGATTTTCGCCGCCAGGGACTGCGCGAACGGAACGAGCGAGGGATCGGCTTCCGTGGCAAAGGGAAGTACCGCCCATCGTTCGCCGCGTTCGGACCGGCTGGCGATGAAGAGGCCGAAGGCAATCAGCGCAA
>CAZNXR010000065.1:0-8864 GCA_964576815.1 uncultured Caulobacterales bacterium
TCCTTGCCGACCGCGAGGGCCTGCGCGGCGAAGGCCTCGTTCGCTTCGATGAGGTCGAGATCGGCGAGCTTCCAGCCGGCCTTTTCAAGCGCCATGCGCGAGGCCGGCGCCGGGCCGATCCCCATGATCGACGGATCGACGCCGCAATGGGCGCTGGCGGCGATGCGGGCGAGCGGCTTGATCCCGCGGCGCCTCGCCTCCTCCTCCGACATGATGACGAGCGCGGCCGCGCCGTCATTGATGCCGGAGGCGTTGGCCGCCGTCACCGTGCCGTCTTTCGTGAAGGCGGGGCGGAGGCCCGCGATCGAGTCTTTCGTCACGCCGTCGCGGATATATTCGTCGGTCTCGAAAACGATGTCGCCTTTTTTCGACTTGATGACGACGGGCGCGATTTCGTCCTTGAACTTGCCCGCTTTCCTCGCCGCTTCGGCCTTGTTCTGGCTCGCCGCCGCGAAGGCGTCCTGCTCGTCGCGGCCGATCTGGTATTTCTGCGCGAGGTTCTCGGCCGTCTGGCCCATGTGGTAATTATTGAAGACGTCCCAGAGCCCGTCCCTGATCATGGTGTCGATCTGGGAGACATCGCCCATTTTCGTTCCCGTACGGAGGAACGTCGCATGCGGGGAAAGCGACATGCTCTCCTGCCCGCCGGCGACGACGACCGAGGCGTCGCCCGCCTTCACCGCCGCGGCGGCGAGCGCGACGGCGCGAAGGCCAGAGCCGCACACCTGGTTGATGGTCATGGCGGGCCGTTCCTTGGCGATGCCGGCGCCCATCGCCGCCTGACGCGCCGTGTTCTGGCCCTGACCCGCCGTCAGCACATGACCCATGATGACTTCGCTGACCTCGTCGGCGCCGATTTTCGCGCGTGTGAGCGCGGCCTTGATCGCCGTCTCGCCAAGGCTCGCCGCCGAAACGCCGGCAAGCCCGCCGCCAAATGACCCAACCCCTGTCCGGGCCGCCGATGCGATGACAACGCCGCTCATGAAAATCTCCTTTTCCATAATGAATTTGTCCGGGCGCGGCCCGGCGTGCTGGCAGCGGCTTTATGAGCCGAAGCACCGCTTCGCAAGGGCGAAAGGCGCGATGGTCGCCCGCGTTTTTCGTGCTATAGAAATTTTAGCAGGTGCAAAAAATGCTGCACCGCAGCATGACTTTTCATGCTGCGCAAAAAATCTGGGAGGATGAGCGGGTGTCCACGCAGGAACAGGAGACGGGCGCGAAGGCCGGTAGCCGCAAGGGCCGCGCCGAAAACGACGCCATCGTCATCAAGAAATACGCGAACCGGCGGCTCTACAACACCGCGACCAGCTCTTACGTCACGCTCGATTACCTCGCCGAGATGGTCAAGAGCGGCCAGGAATTCGTCGTCTACGACGCCAAGACCAATGACGACATCACCCATTCGGTGCTGACGCAGATCATCTTCGAGGAAGAAACCAAGGGGCAGAACCTTCTGCCCATCCAGTTCCTGCGCCAGCTCATCAAGTTCTACGGCGACAATCTGCAGGCCTTCGTGCCCTCTTATCTCGAAATGAGCATGGACGCTTTCGCCCGCAATCAGGAGCGCATGAAAAGCCAGATGCGCGACACCTTCGGCCAGGCGCCCGGCTTCCAGATGTTCGAAGACATGGCCCGCCAGAACATGGCGCTGTTCGATCAGGCGATGAAGATGTTCGCCCCCCGCGGCGGCTTTTACCCGGGCGCGCGCCCCGGCGGCGACGACCAGGCGAGCGAAATGCAGTCGCTGAAGGACGAAGTCGCGGAACTGAAGCGCCAGCTCTCAAAGCTCGACAAGGAACGGTAGGGCGCCCGCCGCCGCCTCACCAGATCGCCTTGCCGCTCCCCGGCAGGCCGAGGTCTTTCCACATGGCGTCGACCCTTTCGACGACGGCGTCGTCCATGCGGATCTTCGTTCCCCATTCGCGGCGGGTTTCGGGCGGCAGCTTGTTCGTCGCGTCGAGGCCGATCTTGGAGCCGAGCCCGCTCTCCGGCGAGGCGAAATCGAGATAGTCGATCGGGGTGTTCTCGATCACCGTGATGTCGCGCGCCGGGTCCATGCGGGTCGCGATCGCCCACATCACGTCCTTCCAGTCGCGCGCGTCGATGTCGTCGTCGACGACGATCACCCATTTCGTATACATGAACTGGCGCAGATAGCTCCACGCGCCCATCATCACGCGCTTGGCGTGGCCGGGATAAGCCTTCCGCATGCTGATGACCGCGATGCGGTAGGAGCACCCCTCGGGCGGCAGCCAGAAATCGACGATCTCCGGAAACTGCTGCTGGAGGAGGGGGATGAACACTTCGTTGAGCGCCTCGCCGAGGACCGAAGGCTCGTCGGGCGGGCGCCCGGTGAAGGTCGACAGATAGATCGGGTCGCGCCGCATGGTGATCGCCGAAACGGTGAAGACCGGAAACTTCTCGACCGAATTGTAATAGCCCGTATGGTCGCCATAGGGGCCTTCATCGGCGGTGTCGTCGAGGCTGACATGGCCTTCGAGCACGATCTCGGCCTCGGCGGGGACTTTTAAGGGTACGGTCTTGCAGTCGACCAGCTCGGCCTTCCGTCCCCGGAGCAATCCGGCGAAGTGATATTCCGACAGCGTGTCGGGCACCGGCGTGACGGCGGCGAGAATGACGCCCGGATCGGCGCCGAGGACGGCGGCGGCGGGCAGGGGTTCGCGCTTCTCGCCCTTCCAGCGGCGGTGGTGCTGCGCCCCGCCCCGGTGGGCAAGCCAGCGCATGATCGTCTTGTCGCGCCCGATCGTCTGCATACGGTAGATGCCGAGATTGAACGCGTCCTCGCGCGCATCGGTCGGGCCTTTCGTGACGACCAGCGGCCAGGTGATGAGCGGCGCCGGCTCCCCCGGCCAGCAGGTCTGGATGGGGAGTTTTGAAAGGTCGATATCGGCGCCGGTCAGCACGATTTCCTGGCAGGGCGCGGTTCCGAAGGCGCGCGTCGCGGGGCGCATCGCCATCACGGTTTGCGCGAAAGGAACAAGCGCCAGCGCGTCCTTCAGTCCGGCGGGCGGCTCCGGCTGGCGCAGGAAGGCGAGCGTCTTGCCGACCTCGCGCAGCGCCTGCGCGCTCGTGCGTTCTTCGCCGCCCAATGTAACCCCCATCGCCACGCGCTTCACCGTGCCGAACAGGTTGACGAGCACCGGGATCGGCGAGATCGACCCGTCGGGCATCACCGGCTTTTCAAAGATCACCGCCGGGCCTTTCTCAGCGAGAAGGCGGGTCTGGATCTCCGTCATTTCAAGGACGGTCGAAACGGGATGCGAAACGCGAACGAGTTCGCCCGCCGCTTCAAGGCGCGCAATGAAATCGCGAAGGGATTTGTAGCTCATGGGCGCGGTTGTAACGCCCAGCGAGGGGAAGTCGATGCGGCGGCTTGCGCACTACTCGCTGCGAGCGCGCGCTCGGCCCATGCGGCAGACCACCCTCTCCCGCTTGCGGGAGAGGGCAGGGTGAGGGGGCGTCGAAACCGGTTGCTCGCTCTGTATACGTCCCCTCACCCCCAACCCCTCTCCCGCAAGCGGGAGAGGGGAGCGGCGCCTTCAATCCTTCACCCCAAGCAAATTCGCGATCAGGAACAAGCATGTCGCAAGGCTCGCCGCGAGGAGGAGGATGAGGCGGCGGTTTTTCGCTTCCCGCTCGGCGGCGTCCTTTTCGGCCGTCGCCGCCCAGTAGCGGTCCTGCAGCTTGCCGTGCAGCGTGAAGGCCGCGTCGAGCGCCTCGCGCTCGAACTCGCCGATCGCGGTGAAGCTGTCGTAGTCTTTCAGGTCCATCGCCTTCGTGCGAAGCTCATTATACTGATCGTTGACCGGCTTGAACTCGATCGCGCCGGCGATGGCGAGTTCCCCGAGGATCGAGCGGAACGGAAAGCCGCGGTCGGTGAGCGCGAGCTGGTAGAGGTTCCCGACGATCCCTTTGTTGACCGTCTCGTCGGCGGGGTTCAGCGCAAACAGCATGTTGCCCTGCACCTGCGCGTTGAAATAGGCGTGCTGCGCGTTCCGAAGCGTTTCGGTGCGGGTTTCGATGTCGCGCATCTCCTGCGCGCGCGCCTTGGCGCGGCCTTCCGCGCCCTCGACGAAGAAGAAATGCCCGACCGTCCCGAACAGGGAGAGGAGCGTCGCGACGGTGATGAAGACGCCGCGCAAGGCCCCGCGCCGGCGCGCGACGAAATCCGACAGGCGAAAGCGCATGGGCGAAGCGGGCGGGGGCATCGCGCGATAAATACACCCTATCGCGGTTGCCGGAAGGCCCTCACCCGCGCCGCCGGCGCGGGTGAGGGCCTTTTCGCCTCTCACCGCGCTCCCCTCGGCGCACCTCCCCGTTTCGTCACTTTACGCGCGCGGCCGGCGCGCCTAACTGTCCCGTCAGGCAGGCGTAAGGCGGGCGGTCCCGCGCGTTACGGCGTGCGGAATGCAAAGGTCAGCCGGTCGCACGTCATGCTGCCGATCTTCCATCAGGTTGCGGGGGTCTTCCTCGTCATCACGGGCGCAATCCTGACGCCGACGCCGATTCCCTTCGGCCTCATCCTGCTGACGATCGGCCTTGCGCTCCTTGCGCCCTACATGAAGCCGGTGCAGCGGGCGGTGCGCGCCATCCGCCGCCGCTGGCCGAAGGTCGATGAGGCGCTGCGCCGGAACCGCGACCGCTTCCCGCCGATCATCCGCAAGACGATCGACAAGACCCATCCCGATCTTGCGCCGCCCGATCTTGCAGCGGCCGAATAGGCGCGTTAGCGGGCGTAGCCATGCACATCGCGATCATCGAAACGGGCGCGCCGCCCGAAGCGCTTCTGGCAAAGCATCCGACCTATCCGGAGATGATGAAGCGTCTCCTTGCGCCGATGGGCGGGGACTTTTCCTTTTCGACGCACCGCGTCTTCGACGGCGCCGCCGTCCCGCGCGCGGGCGATCTCGACGGGCTCGTCATCATGGGCTCGGCGGCGGGCGTCTATGAAGACCATCCGTGGATCGCGCCCCTGGAAGCCCTCATCCGCGAGGCCGCCGCGGCCGGCAAGCGCCAGGCCGGCGTCTGCTTCGGGCACCAGCTGATGGCGCAGGCCTTCGGCGGCGAGGTGAAGAAATCCGACAAGGGCTGGGGCATCGGCGTTCACCGCTACGCCGTCGAAGCGCGCGCGGACTGGATGCGCCCCGAAACCTCGATGCTTTCCTGCGCGGTCTCGCATCAGGACCAGGTGACGCGCCCGCCGCCGGGCGCGCAAACGCTCGCGGGCTCCGACTTCTGTCCGCACGCGATCCTTTCCTACGCGCAAGGGCCGGCGGTCTCGTTCCAGATGCACCCGGAATTCGAACACGCCTACGCCGCCGATCTGATCGGCATACGGAAGAACCGCTATGGCGAGGCGATGGCGGACGAAGCGCTCTCGACGCTGAAAGAACGCTCCGACCGCGAGACGATCGCGCGCTGGATGGTGAATTTCCTTAAGGGGTAACGGCTCTTTTCTTCACCTCCCCCTTGCGGGGAGGTCGAAAGTCGCGTCAGCGACTTTCGGGCGGGGGGTGCGCGCTCCCGCCGTTGAACTTCAGTCGGTTGATGAGTCCGGCCCCCACCCAAAACCGCTGCGCGGTTTTGGCCTCCCCGCAAGGGGGAGGCGTAGAAGCGCCTCTATCATCCGTACACAGATAATCAGTCGTCCGTCCCCAAAACCCGCCGTTTTGCGCCCTTCCCGGCGCGACCTCGAAAAAAATCTGAAAAATACACGCCCCGCGTGCGTAAAAATCGCGGCCGCTCGCGCTCAGGTTGCCGGGTTTTCGGGCCCTTTGCGGGGCGAAAATACGTATTTTCCGTTAACCAACCAAGTCATTGATCCTTATACGAAACAAAAATCCGTCCGACCGTTTATCCCCCTACTTATCCCCCTCCTTATCCCCCGGGTTATCCCCCTCCTTATCCCCCTCCTTATCCAACCCCCCTCGGAGCGCGCTTAGGCTTCCCGTCAGGTTTGAATTTCAACTGACGGAGAACAGGGCGTGGGCGTCGAAGCGATCAAAGGGCCGGAAGGCGGGGCGGGCGAAGCGGAAAAGCTTCAATCGCCGGAAGCTGAGCTTGCGACCGCCTTCGCGCTCTGCGTCCGCGAAGCGGTGACGCGGTTGACGGACATCGACCCGGAAGAGCGCCTCAGCAACACCGCTTTCGACCGCGTCGCACGCACCGCGCTGCAGTTTCTGCGCGCCGCGGCGCAGGCGCACGCGCTCGCCGCCCTCATACGCAAGGATGAACAAGAGAATGACGCCGCCCGCCCCTTACGTGCGCCCGACGCCGCCGAGATCGAAAAGTTCAAGCAGCTCCTCGCAGCTAAAATCGCTCGACGCGCTGGCGGATGCGATGGCGGAGAGCCTGAGGGGCAGGGAGAAATTTCTTCCCGAAGCGGTGGAGCTGTTTCGTGAGGGCCTCGCCGAACATGTCTGGCGTCTCATCGCCCTCGACCATCAAGAAGAGCCCGAGACCGGCGACTGGACGGTCTTTCTCCTCCTCGGCGGGCGCGGCGCGGGAAAAACGCGCGCCGGCGCCGAATGGGTGCGCGACTTCGTCCGTAACCGGACGGAACCGGCGCGTATCGCGCTCGTCTCTGAAACCTATGCGGACGGGAGGGAAGTCATGATCGACGGCGATTCAGGGATCGCCCGCCTCGGCGATCCGAAAACGCGGCCCGACTACGAAGCCTCGCGCCGGCGCCTCGTCTGGCCGAACGGTTCGCTCGGCTACATCTTCTCCTCGGAGGATCCAGACGGCCTTCGCGGCCACCAGTTTCACGCCGCGTGGTCCGATGAGCTGTGCAAGTGGAAGCACGCCGAGGAGACGTGGAGCAATCTCCAGCTTGCGCTCCGCCTCGGCGCGCGGCCGCGCCAGGTCGTGACGACGACGCCGCGCCCGACGGCGCTGCTGAAGCGCCTTTTGAAGGCGCCCGGCGTCTTCAAGGCGCACGCGACGACCTATGCAAATGCGACAAACCTTTCCCGCGCTTTCCTCGATGAAATCGCAGCGGTCTATGAAGGCACCAGCCTCGGCCGCCAGGAACTCCATGGCGAGCTCATCGAGGATGTCGCGGGGGCCCTGTGGACGCGGGCGATGATCGACACCTCCCGCATCTCCGCGCCGCAGGGCTTTCATTCGGCGCTCGACCGCGTCGTCGTCGCCGTCGATCCCCCCGCGACGAGCGGGGAGGGCGCGGACGAATGCGGCATCGTCGTCGCCGGCGCGCTGGCGACGGCGGAAGGGGCGACCGCCTATGTGATCGCCGATCGCTCTGCAGGCGGATTATCGCCGCGCGAGTGGGCGAGCCGCGCCGTCGCCGCCTATCACGAATTCGACGCCGACCGCATCGTCGTTGAAACGAACCAGGGCGGCGAGATGGTGCGCGAGGTCATTCGCGGCGTCGATGCGGGCGTCGCCGTGCGCGACGTGCGCGCAAGCCGCGGCAAACGCGTGCGCGCCGAGCCCGTCGCCGCGCTCTACGAACAGGGCCGCGTCCGCCATCTCGGCGCCTTCCCCGCGCTTGAAGACCAGATGGCGAGCTTCACGGGGGCCGGCGGCAAGAGCCCTGACCGCCTCGACGCGCTCGTCTGGGCGATCACCGACCTTCTCTTGCGCCGCGAATCCGCGCCGCGCGTCAACCGGATTGGATAGGAGAAACCCCTTTGTTTTCCGACACCCCAAATCGCCGTCACCCCGGGGCCGCGCGAAGCGCGGAACCCGGGGTCCAACGCCTGCTGCTGCGCGAGAAAGATGGATCCCGGGTTCGCGGGCTGCGCCCGCGCCCCGGGATGACGGCGGCTCTTTTTGGGAGCCGCGTGTCATGATCCCGCGCTTCGAAAAGAAAAAATCCGCCGCGCGCGCGCTGACCGCCCTGTCGCGGCCCGGCGATCCGGTGTGGACGCCGCGCGATTACGCAAGCCTTGCGCGCGCCGGTTATCAGAAGAACGTCATCGCCTATCGCTCGATCCGGCTCGTCTCGGAGGCGGCGGCGTCCGCGCCCTTGCGCGTCGTCGAGGACGGGCGCGTGATGAGCGCGCACCCGCTCCTCGACCTCCTAAACCGTCCGAATCCGGATCAATCCTGCCAGACGCTTCTTGAAACCGTCTACGGCTATCTCGAAACCGCGGGCAACGCCTATGTCGAAGCGGTGCGCCTCGACGGCGAGGTCAGGGAGCTATACGCGCTCCGCCCCGACCGCATGAAGGCGATCGCCGGACCCGACGGCTGGGCGGCGGGCTATGAATATTCCGTTGACGGACGGAAGACGCGCTATGCGCGCGGCCCGGACGGGTTCTCGCCGGTCCTTCACCTCAAGCTCTTCCACCCGACCAACGATCATTACGGCTTCGCCCCGTTAGAGGCGGCGGCGACGGCGGTCGACTTCCACAACGCCGCGCTCGCCTGGAACAAGGCGCTCCTCGACAACGCCGCGCGGCCTTCGGGCGCGCTCGTCTACAAGGGGCCGGAGGGCGCTGAAAATCTCACCGCGGAGCAGTTCGAACGCCTGAAGGCCGAGCTTTCCTCCGCCTATTCCGGAATCGCCAACGCAGGACGCCCCCTCGTCCTCGATGGCGGCCTCGACTGGAGGTCCATGTCGCTCTCCCCCAGCGACATGGACTTCGTCGAGGCGAAAAACGGCGCGGCGCGCGAAATCGCGCTCGCCTTCGGCGTGCCCCCGCAGCTCCTCGGCATTCCGGGCGATAATACGTACGCCAATTATCGCGAGGCGAACCTCGCCTTCTGGCGCCAGACGGTGCTGCCGCTCGTGAGGAAGACCGCCTCGGCGCTCTCGGCCTGGCTCGCGCCCGCGGTCGGCGCGGCGCGCATCGAAGTCGACGCCGGCGCCATCGACG
>CAZNXR010000066.1:0-8826 GCA_964576815.1 uncultured Caulobacterales bacterium
GAATCGCACGGCATGATGTGCTCGGCGCGTGAGCTCGAACTCGGCGAAGATCATGACGGCATCATCGAAGCGCCGGCGTCCGCAAAAGTCGGCGAGCCGGTCGCGCTTGCGCTCGGCGCGACGGACGCCGTCATAGAATTCGAAGTGACGCCCAATCGTCCGGACACCAACGGTGTCGCCGGCGTCGCGCGCGACCTCGCCGCGGCGGGGCTCGGGCGGCTGATTTCCAGGACGCCGGAGCCCGTGAAGGGCGCCTTTCCCTGTCCGCAGAAGATCGGCCTCCGCTTCCCGGCGGGCGCCGAAAACGCCTGTCCCGCATTCGCGGGCCGGCTCATTCGCGGCGTCAGGAACGGCCCGTCGCCGGCATGGCTCGCCGACCGTTTGCGCGCCATCGGGCTCCGCCCCATTTCAGCGCTCGTCGATGTGACGAATCTTCTGACCTACGACCGCGCAAGGCCGCTCCACGTTTACGACGCCGACAAGCTCAAGGGCGAAATCCACGGGCGCCTCGGCCGCGCGGGCGAAAGCTTCCTCGCGCTCGACGGCAAGACCTACGCGATCGACGAGACGATGACGGTGATCGCGGACGATAACGGCGTTCTGGGTCTTGGCGGCGTCATCGGCGGCGAAGCCACAGGTTGTACGATCGAGACCCGGAATGTCTTCATCGAATCCGCCTATTTCGACCCGCTGCGCACCGCGAAGACGGGGCGCAAGACCGGCATCCATTCCGACGCGCGCTACCGCTTTGAGCGCGGCGTCGATCCCGCCTTCATGGTTACGGGTCTTGAGACGGCGACGCGCCTCATCCTCGATCTTTGCGGCGGGGAGGCGAGCGATGTGCTCGTCGCCGGCGCCGCGCCGGTCGCGCGCAAGACGGTCGCCTTTCCGCCTTCCGAAACGAAGCGCCTTACCGGCATCGATGTCGCGCAGGGGCGCGCGGAAGAAATCCTGACGGCGCTCGGCTTCACCGTGTCGCGCGCCGATCCCTGGCTTGTCGATGTTCCCACCTGGCGGCCGGACATCGAAGGCAAGGCTGATCTCGCTGAAGAAATCGCCCGCATTGTCGGCTTTGATGCGCTCCCCGCCGTCACTCTGCCGGCGCGAGCGGCCGTCGAGCCGCCGAAGCTGACGCTGGCGCAGGATCGCCGGCGCCTCGTGAAACGCGCGCTCGCAGGCCGCGGCATGATGGAGGCGGTGACGTGGTCTTTCACCGACGAGCGCTACGCCGCGCTCTTCTCCAGCGGGCCGAACTGGCTTGCCGCCCAAGGCCTCGTTCTCGCCAATCCGATTTCGTCAGACCTCGGATCAATGCGGCCGTCGATCCTGCCGAACCTCGTCGCCGCGCTCCAGAAAAACGCCGATCGCGGCCGCGGCGATCTCGCCCTGTTCGAGGTCGCGCCGGTTTACGCCTCCGACCGGCCGGACGGCCAAGAGACGGCGGCGGGCGGCGCGCGCCTTTCCAACCCGCCGCGGCACTGGGCTAACCTCGCGCGGCCGGCCGATCTCTTCATTGCCAAGGCCGATGCGATCGTCGCACTGGAGGCCGCCGGCGCAAAAGTTGATCAGCTGCAGACCACGGCGGACGCGCCCGAATGGTATCATCCGGGCCGGTCAGGCGTGCTGCGGCTCGGGCCCAAGCTTGCGCTCGGCTTTTTCGGCGAGCTTCATCCGCGCATTTTGAAGGCGATGGATGTCGATGGTCCGGTCTTCGCGTTTGAGGCTTTCATCGATCGCATCCCGGCGCCGAAGCCGCGCGTGACGAAGACCAAGCCGGCGCTTGAGGCGTCGGAATTGTTGCCCCTGCGGCGCGATTTTGCGTTCGTGGTCGATCGCGATCTCGCCGCCGACCAGCTTTTGAAAGCGGTGCGCGGCGCGGAAAAGAAATTGATCTCCGATGTCGCGCTCTTCGATGTCTATGAGGGCCAAGGCGTCTCCGAAGGAAAAAAATCCCTTGCTGTCGAAGTGACCCTTCAACCGCGCGAGAAGACGCTGACCGACGAAGAAATCGAAGCAGTCGCCAAGGCGATTATCGCCGCTGCGCAGAAAGCCGTCGGCGCAGTCCTGCGGGCCTAAGGTCATGGGGACGGGCCGGCCCGCCGCGCTTGCGAAGAAGCCTCCAAGCCGCTAGGGAATCGCTTTCCTGAGGCCGGGATCGCCGCTTTAGCTCAGCTGGTAGAGCACATCATTCGTAATGATGGGGTCAGGTGTTCGAGTCACCTAAGCGGCACCAGCGCCTCATATCGCCGGATTTGTGATTGGCGTCACCGCCCGCTCGCGGCGGTTGATTACCTTCAACATGAGAACTCGTTAAGGTGAGCGGAGCGGCGCCGAACGGTCGCCGCGCCGGATTTGGGAGTCTGACTTTGGCCGCCGAGCTGACGTCCGCGATCGCACCTGACGCCTATGAGGCAGCGCCCGCCGGGACGGAGGCGCCGGGCAAGCGCTACAAGGCGTTCATCAGTTACAGCTGGGCCGACAAGGCGTGGGGCGAGTGGGCTCACCGTGCGCTCGAAACTTACCATACGCCCAGGCCGCTTGTCGGCAAGCAGGCAGCGCTCGGCGCCGTTCCAGCGCGACTGACGCCAATCTTCAAGGATCGGGAGGAGGAGGCGGCGGGCGCAGGGATCACCGCCTCCATCGAAGCTGCGATGACGGCGTCGGACTTCATGGTCGTCATCTGCTCGCCGACCTCCGCACGGTCGAAATGGGTGAATCACGAAGTCGCCTGGTTCAAGACGCACCGGGACAAGCGGCGCATTCTGGCCCTTGTCGTCGGCGGCGAGCCGGGCGCCTCGTTCATGCCGGGGCGCGAGGCGGAGGAATGTTTCCCAAGGACGCTGCTCTATGAAGTCGGCGCCGATCTTCAGCCGACGGAGAAGAGAGAAGACGTTCCGCTCGCCGCCGACGCCCGCAAGGAAGGCGACGGCAAGCGCGGCGCGAAACTGAAGCTCGCTGCGGCGCTCCTTGGTCTCGGCCTTGACGACCTTGTCCGGCGTGACGAGCGGCGGCGCACCATCCGCCGCCGGATCGTAACGACGGCGCTCGTCGGACTTTCGCTGTGGATGACCGCGAACACCTGGTTTGCAATCAGCCAGCGCAACGAGGCCCGCGCGCAGCGCGCGCTCGCCGAACAGCAGACCGAAAACGTCAACGCCGCGCTCGACTATCTCGTCTCGATCTTCGAAATCGCCAACCCCGCGACCGATAACCCGAAAACGATCACGGCCCTGACGATTCTGGAGCGGGGCCGCGCGAAGATTGACGCCGAGCTTGGCGACAAGCCGGTCGTGCGCGCGCGCCTCCTAACGGCGATCGGCTCCGTCTATCAGAACCTCGGCGAGATCAGGGACGCCGAGCCGATCCTCGCTGACGGCGCGCGCGGTCCTTTCGCAACGCTCGGAGATGAAGTCGATGCGCGGATGCACTACGCAGACGCGCTCGTGCGCCTGCGCGCCTTCGACAAGGCGGAGCTGGAAATCAAAGCGGCGGCGGCGGCGATCGACGCTGCGAAGCCCGCGCCGGAAACCGCGTTGCTCAGTCTCTATCGCATGGAAGTCGAACGCATTCGCGCGACAATGGCGTATTTCAAGCGCGACTTCGACCAGGCAGTCATGAATTATGTTTCGGCGATTAAGCTATGCGAAGAAACCGCCGCCTGCGACGCGGACGCGCGCGCGTCGCTGTCGAACAATCTCAGCATCGCCTACAATGAAAGCGGCCGCTTCGCCGAAGCCCGCGAAGAAATGTTGGTCGCTCGCAAGATCATCGCGGAGAAATACGGTGAGGATCATCTGGAAACCGCGATCGCCGATCAGAACATCGCCTATACCGATTTCAGAGCGTCGAACTTTCAGCCTGCTCTCGCCGCGATGCCGCGCGTCATCTCAATTTTCGAGAGAGTGCTGGAAGAAAACCATCCGTTCAGGGCGACCGCCAATCTTCTTCTCGGTCGTCTTTATCTCGCAACTGGAGAGGCGGAACCGGCTGCGGCGGCTCTTGCGCGCGCTCGCGCGGTATTCGAGATTGCTTATGGCGCGGACCATGACGAGGTTGCTTGGGCCTCTATGTATCGCGCGCTGGCGGTCGCAAAGACCGGGCGTCGCGACGAAGCGTTACAAGACCTCGCCCGCGCCGAAGCGATCTATCGGAAGAAATACCCGCCGGATGACCCGAATTTCGGCGATATTGCAGCGCATCAAGGCTTCGTGTTTGCAAATCTGGGGGACGCCCCGGCGGCGGCGGCGGCGTGCAAGCGCGGCGTAGATCAAATGGCGAAAGTGTTGCCGGCGGATGATTCCTGGCTTCAGCTCACCCGCCAGCAGTGCGCGCCGATCATCGCCGCAACCGGCGGATGAAATAGGGCGCTTGCGGCGGTTCTGCGACGTTACATTCTTGTCCATTCGGGAAAACGTCCCTATCCTCATTTTCGGGTCAGGGGGTTTGTAAGATGCGTATCGGGATTTTTGTCGCCGCCGCCATGGCGGCCGCGACCACCGCCGCTGAGGCGGGCGTCGTCGTCGCCGGTTTCGATTACAACGCAGCATTGCGTGCAGCGTCGGAAGTGTCGGCGGTCGACGATTATGTCGCCGGCGGCGTATTCCAGATCAGTACGGCGAACGCCTTTGCAGCCGTCACCGGCTATGGCGATTCCGACCCGGTGGACTTCGCCAGCGGCGCCGCGGCTGCAGGCAACGCTCTTGTTTTTCTCACAAACAATGTGCGGATCGATCTCATCAATGATTCCGGCGTCGATGCGCGCGGCTCGTTGAGCTCGCTCATTTATGGCGGCGGCGTCGGCTCGGCGCTCGCCAATTTCGGCGCCGCGAATTGCATATTCGCGGACATCACGAATTGCGGGACCTTCCTCGGCGGCCCGAGCGAAGTGCGGCAGGTTTCGGCGCTTCAGTTTGCGGCGATGCTGGACGGCGTCACGCTTTTCTCCGGCATGATCAGCGTCGATCCGACCAACGGCCCGCAGGCGTCGTTCGTCAATCTGGCGCTGACGGATTTCGGTCTCGCCGAGGGCAATTCTAGTTTCTTGACCTGGAGCGATACGGTCCTCGAAAACATCGACGTCGGACTCTTCGGCGCAGGGCAGATAAAGTCGCTGGAGTTCGCCGTTTCGATCGTCGTGGGTTCGCTCTTCGGCGTCGATTCCGATATTTGCACCCTCACCTTTTGCTCAATCGCCCAAGCGGGCTTCGGCGATCCGCCGGGTGGCGGCGGCGGCGGCATCATCACCTATCGGTCGGCGCCGTCGTCGGCTTTTTCATTTCTCGACCTGACCTTCGAGCCTTTGGACGACGTCATTCCGGTTCCGCCCGCGCTGGCGCTGTTTCCGGCCGGGATCGCGGCGCTTTTCGGCGCCCGGCGCCGCAGGCGGAACTCCAGACGCTAGATCAGCCGACGCCTGAATAACCTTTTGGGCAAGCCCGGCAGGCTACGCCGCCGGGGCTCATCGCGCGCAGGTGATCGGGCGCGCGCGCCGGATTCGTATCGATCCGTAGTTTAAGAATGTTAGGTCATTCAGCGTATCTTCGATGCTAGCGCCCCCGAAACCGATACACCGCCGCCCAGGAACCCGATCGATGCCTGTTTCCCGCACATTTCTCGCCGGCGCGGCCGCAGGGGTCGCTTTCGGCGCTTTGGCGGTTGGGGTCGTTTTTATGGCGAAACCGGCTGCTGGCGGCGGCGCCCCTGCGGCTGGGCAGGGCGGGCCGAGGGCTGGCGGACCCCCGGGCGGCGGACCCGGCGCGTTCTCGCGCGGCGGCATGACCCCCGCGGTCACTACCGCCGCCGTCGAGCCGGCGAAGGTCGGGCGCACGCTGGAGGCGATCGGCTCGGCCCGATCGTCGAAGGCGGCGACGCTGGTTTCCGAAACGGCCGGCCTTGTAACTTCCGTCGAAATCGCCGCCGGCAAACAAGTAAAGGCGGGCGACACCCTTCTTCGGCTCGACGACGAGGCGCAACGCATCGCTCTTGCTCGCGCCCGCGCGCAATTTCCGGCGGCCAAGGCGAACGCCGAACGCTTCGCGGCGCTCACCAAGGAAGACGCCGCCTCAAAGCTCGAGGCCGACACCGCTTATAACGAATACCGGGCGGCCGAAGCCGACCTTCGCGCCGCCGAGTTCGCATTGTCCCAGCGCGCCATGCGCGCGCCTTTTGACGGGGTCATAGGGCTGACGGCGATCCAGCGCGGCGATTATCTACGCGTCGGCGACCTCGTGACGACGATCGACGATCCGTCTTCCCTCATCATTGAATTCACCGCCCCGCAGGAGGCGGCGTCCGCGGTCAAGATCGGTCAACCCGTCGAGGCGCGGCTCGCCGGCGGACCGGGAGCGGCGCTGACCGGCGCCGTCTCCGCGATCGACAGCCGCATCGATCCAATCAGCCGTACACTGAGGATAGAAGCGACGTTCGCCGGCGCGGGCGAAATCATTCCGGGCGCCACCTATGCGGTCACGACCACCAATGAAGGCGCCGCTGCGCTCGCCGTGCCTGGGCTCGCGGTGCAGTGGGACCGCACGGGCGCCTATGTCTGGAAGGTCGCCGCCGACGGGTCCGCATCGCGCGCCAGCGTGACGATCCTGCAGCGAAATGACGATGTCGCCGTCATCGCTGGTGACGTCGCGGCGGGCGACCGCGTCATCGTCGAAGGCGCTGACCGTGTTCGGCCGGGCATGCGCTTTCCCGGCCCTAGCGCCGGTCGTCAGGGCAGCGCTGGGGCGGCTCCCGCCGCCGCGGCGGCGAACTGACGATGACCAAAGTCGAAGACAGCGAGAATACGGCGGCCCCGACAGGCGGTTTCGTCGCATCGCTCGTCAAGCGGCCGATTCTGGCGATCGTCGTCAATCTCCTTATCGTTCTTGCAGGGCTCGCCGCGTTCAACGGCGTTGAAGTGCGTGAACTGCCGGACGTCGATAATCCGGTTGTTACGGTCGATACGCGTTACCCCGGCGCGACGCCGGAGGCGGTGGACGCCGAGGTCACGTCGCTCATCGAGGGCGCGGTCGCGCTCGTCGACGGCGTTTCATCGATTTCATCCTCATCTTCGCGCGAGCGCAGCCGCGTCGTTGCGGAGTTTTCGCAAAGCGTCGACATCAACATCGCCGCAACGGACGTCAAGAACGCGGCGGCGAGCGTCACCGGACGCCTGCCGGAGGGCGTTGAGGAGCCGACGGTCGTCAAAGCCGACAACGACTCCTCGCCAATCATGCGGATCGCGGTCTCGGCGTCCGCCATGGATCCAGGCGCGATCGCGGACCTCGTAGAGGACGTGATTGCGCCGCGCATGCAGGCGGTCGACGGCGTCGCGCAGGTCGATGTTTACGGCGACCGGCGCCGCGTCATCCGGGTACGGATCATGCAGGATTCGCTCGCCGCGCGCGGGCTGACCGTCGCCGATGTCGCGGCGCTCGTGCAGTCGGCCTCGGCGAGCGCGCCTGCCGGCCGCATCCGCAACGCGACGCAGGAAATTCTCATTCGCGCCGAAACGCCCGCGAGGACGCCGGAGGATATCGCGAAGCTGCGCCTCAATGCGCAGACGCGCATCGGCGATGTCGCACTCGTCGAATGGTCCTTCGCGGATGAAACGACGACCGCCCGCGTCAATGGGGACGCCGGCGTCGGGCTTGGCATCGTTCGGCAGGCGCAATCGAACACCGTCGCCGTGTCGGAGGGCGTGCGCGCCGCGATCGCCCAGCTCAATGCGACCTTGCCCGAGGGCGTTGACGTGCGGGTCTCAAGCGATGATTCGATCTTCATCGAACGGTCGATCGAAGAAGCCCAGGTGACGCTCGTCCTTGCGACGCTGATCGTCATCGGCGTCATTTTCCTGTTCCTGAGGTCATGGCGCGCGACGATCATTCCGGCGGTGACGATCCCGATCTCGCTTCTCGGCACCGTCGCGGCAATTTATCTCGCCGGCTTTTCGATCAACATCCTGACGCTCCTGGCGCTGGTCATGGCGACCGGCCTCGTCGTCGACGACGCCATCGTCGTCATGGAGAACATCGAGCGCTGGAAAGCGAACGGCGCCGGCAAGCGCGCGGCGGCGGTGCTCGGCACGCGGGAGATCGTCTTCGCCGTCATCGCGACGACGGCTACGCTCGCGGCCGTGTTCATTCCGATTTCATTCATGCCCGGTCAGGCCGGAGCGCTGTTTTCCGAGTTCGGCTTCGTGCTCGCTTTTGCGGTGCTGACATCCTCTTTCGTTGCGCTTTCTTTATGCCCGATGTTGTCGATACGCTTCGGCCGCGACATCGCGCCGAAGGCGGCGACGAAGCCGTCAGGCTTCATGGCGAGGGCGGAGCGCGCCTACCGCGACGTGCTTGAGTTCGTCGTCGGCCGCCCGATCGTGCCGATCATCGCGTCGCTCGTTTTCGCGGCGGCGGGCGTTCTCGCCTTCAACACCTTGCCGAGCGAAATCACGCCGACGGAGGATCGCGGGCGCCTGTTCACCATCGTGCAGGGGCAGGAGGGGTCGACCTTCGCCTATCTCGACGACAAGGTGCGCGAGGTCGAACGCCGGCTCGAACCGTTCAAGACCGAAGGCGCCGTCGAAGACGTCATCTCGCTCAGCGGTCGCGGCGGCGGCAATTCGGCGTTCGTTATCGTGACGCTGCCTGACTGGTCCGAGCGCGATTATTCGCAACAGGACTTCGAAGCGCGGGTTCGCCCGGCGCTGTCGTCGATCCCTGGCGTTTCTGCGACCGTCCGCGGCGGCAACAGCCTCGGCATTCGCGGCGGCGGCCAGGGCCTGCAGTTCGCCGTGCTCGCCGACGATTACGTGCAGGCCGCCGACGCCGCCGAAAAGCTCTC
>CAZNXR010000067.1:0-8813 GCA_964576815.1 uncultured Caulobacterales bacterium
CGACAAGATCGATATCGCTGGAGAAATTGAGCTCCCTGGCGCCGAGCTTGCCCATTGCGATGACCGCAAGGCCGGCCCCGATTTCCGGGCGCGCGGGGTCGGCGGGCGCAAAACCTGACCGCTCAAGGCCCCTTAGCGCGGCGCGCGTCGCCGCGCCGATGGCGGCGTCGGCGAAGGAAGACCACAGGCGCGCCGCCTCCATCGTCGTCACCGCCTCGCCGATTTCCGCAAAGGAAAGCGCGAGCGCGGCGTCGGCCTTCGCTTCGCGCAGCGCCTTCATTTGCGCGGCGAGATCGGGCGCATCGGCGGCCGCCCAGGCTTTCGCGCACGCCGCCGCGATCGCGTCTTCCGGGGCGATGTCGAAGAGCGACAGCGCATAGGCCGGCGCGCGCGCGATCAGGCGGGCGAGAAAGGGCGAGCAACCGGCGACGCCCTCGATGAAGCGCCGACGCTCCGCAGGCGGAGGAACAGCGCAGGCTGCAACGGCGCGCGCGCCGGCCGCCGCATCGAACGGCGTGGGCGTGAAGCGAAGGCGATCAGCGAGGGGGGCGTCGGTCATGGGCGCCCGGCTCCCTCCCTTGAAAAGGGAGGGCGTGAGCCCCCAGCCGCGAAGCGGCTGGCCTTGGGCGAACGGGAGGGTTCGCGCCGCCGATATCGTTCTCGACAGTCACCGCCGCGAACCCTCCCTTTCGCGCAAGAACGCGTTCGAAGGCGAACGCGTGCGCGAAAGCCCTCCCTTTTCAAGGGAGGGAAAGCGTGGGTCACGGTGATCGCCGTCACGCGCGCCCGAACGCCGGCAGCGCCAGCGTCACCTTGAGGCCGCGCCGCTCCGCCGCGCTGTTGAAGCTGTCGCCGAGCGTCAGCGCGCCGCGATGAGCGCGCGCGATCGCCGAGACGAGACTGAGCCCCAATCCGCTGCCCGGCGTCGAGCGGCTTTGTTCGAGGCGCACGAAGCGGTTGACGACGCTGCCGCGTTCTTCCTGCGGCACGCCCGGCCCGTCATCGAGCACCGAGAGGAGCACGCGGTCGCCCGCGCCCGCGCGGATGTCGATGCGGATCGTCGATCCGCCGCTCGCGTATTTCAGCGAGTTGTCGAGAAGGTTTGCAAGCGCCTGGCTGATCAGCTCGCGCGAGGCGCGGACGGGCGGGGCGGGCGCGGCCTTCAGTTGCAGGCGAAACCCCGCTTCCTGCGCCGCGGGCTCGTAAAGCTCGACCATCTCTTCGGCGATCGGCTTCAAATCGACCGCCTGCATCGCCCCGGCGCCCTCGCCCGATTCGATGCGCGCGATCGACAGGAGCGCGTTGAAGGTGACGATCATGTTCTCCGCGTCGGTCAGCGTCGAGCGGAGCGCGGCGTCTTTCTCGTCGGACCCCGCTTTCAACGCTTCGGTGAGCCGGCCGCGGATGCGATTGAGGGGCGAGCGCAGGTCATGCGCGATATTGTCCGACACCTCCCTCATCCCCTCCATCAGCCGCTCGATCTGATCGAGCATGGCGTTGAGATTGATGGCGAGGTTTTCAAGCTCGTCGCCGGCGCCGGTGAGCGCGATGCGCTTTGAAAGGTCGCCGTCGCGGATCGCGCGCGCGGTGCGGTTGACGCTGTCGACGCGGCGCAGCAGCGCCTGGCTGAAGACAAGGCCGACGATGATGCCGAGCGCGATCGCCGCAAAGCCGATGCGCGCCATGATCGACTGCGTTCGGCGGCGGAGGTCCTCGCGCGTGGAGATATCGCGCGCGACGAAGACGAGGTAAGACTGGTCGGCGTCGGGGGCCGGCTTGAAGCGGCGGATCTTGCCGCGCGCCTTGCGCGTCTCGACGCCGATTTCGCGGTTCGCCGCGTCGAGGAGCGGACGCTCGAAGCTGAAATCGATGAAGCCCGCGCCGGCGCTGACCGCCTGCGGCGGCAATGCGGTGAGATTGCCGGCGAGCACCGCGCCCGCCGGTTCCGCGATCAGAAGATAGAGCCCGTCGTCGCGCCAGGCGGCGCGGTCGTTGACGGCGCGGCGCAAGAATCCAGCCCCTTCCGTCGAGAAGGCTTCGGAAAGGACCTCGATCTCCTGATCGACGACCGCGTCCGTCTGGCGCGACATTTCGCCGAAAGTGTTCTGATAGAAAAGGAGACCGAGAACGCCGACCGCGATCGCGAACACGAACACGTAGACGATCGTGAAGGAGAACGTCGTGGTTCGGAGGATGCGGAACATAAGGGCGATTTCGGTTTCGGGACCAAGGGATAGCAAGGAGGCGCGGGCGAGGTCTACTGACCCCCGCACGCCTACGCCGGGCATGGCGAACCGAAAATTCGTGCGCGGGCCGAAACCCGAGAGAGCGGACCTTGCACCCGCTTATCCCCGCGCAAGCGGGGATAGAAGTCGCCTCTCGTCGCGCGCGGCGCGCGCTAGTCCTCGTCGGTGATCGTGTAGCCGGCGCCGCGAATCGTCTTGAGGAGCGGCTTGTCGAAGTCCTTGTCGATCTTCGACCGCAGGCGCGAAATGTGGACGTCGATGACGTTCGTCTGCGGATCGAAATGATACTCCCAGACGTTTTCAAGGAGCATCGTGCGCGTGACGACCTGGCCGGCGTGGCGCATCAGATATTCGAGCAGGCGGAATTCGCGCGGCTGGAGATCGATCTTGCGCCCGTCGCGGCGCACGGTGCGGGTGATGACGTCGATTTCGAGATCGCCGACGCCGTAGCGCGTCGTGACGTTCGGCGCGGCGGCGCGCCGGCGCCCGAGCGCCTCGACGCGCGCGAGGAGTTCCGGAAACGCATAGGGCTTTACGAGATAATCGTCGCCGCCGGCCTTGAAGCCGATGACGCGATCATCGACCTCGCCGAGCGCGGAGAGAAAAAGCGCCGGCGTTTCATCCCCGCCCGAGCGCCGCCGCGTCAGGAGCGACACCCCGTCGAGCTTCGGCAGCATACGGTCGATGACATAGGCGTCGTAGTCGCCGGCGCCCGCCATGTTGAGGCCGACCTCGCCGTCGAGCGCATGATCGACGACATGGCCCGCCTCGCGCAGGCCGCGCGAGACATGCGCCGCCGCTTCGGAATCGTCTTCGATGACGAGTATGCGCATCAGGCTTCTCCTTGGCGGCGGGGTCCGGCTTGCGGGTCCCGCGTCACCCTTCCTTCTTGCCGATCGTCAGGGCACGGAATTGTTTCGCTTCGCCGACCTGCAGGCGCAGGAGCACGGCGTCCTTGCCGTTCTTCTTCGCGTCGGAGAGCAACTTCTTTAGGCCGGCGGTCGAGGCGACGGCCGCGCCGTCGACCTGCAGGATGACGACGCCGGGCTGCAGCCCCGCTTCGGCGCCGGCGCCGCCCGGCTTGACGCCGGTGACGACGACGCCGTTGACGCCGTCCGGAATCTGAAACTGGCGGCGCGCGGCGTCGTTGATTTCCGCAACGCGCACGCCCGCTTCGCCGGACAGCACGTCCTCGCCCGGTTCGGCGGACGGCGCCGCCGCGACCTGCTGTTCGGCGTCGCGCGCGCCGAGCGTGACGACGAGCGTCTGTTCCCTGTTGCCGCGCAGCACGGCGAGGCGCGCCTTCTCGCCCGGCGCCAGCGCGGAGATCGAGCGCGTCAGGTCGCGCGGATCGGCGATGTCGCGCCCGTTGAGCTTGACGATGAGGTCCTGCGTTTCGACGCCGGCCTTCGCCGCCGGCGATCCCGGCAGCACTTCGGCGACGAGCGCGCCTCTTGTCTCTTTCAGGCCGAGCGCCGCCTTGATGCCGTCGTCGACGGGCTGGATCGACACGCCGAGCCAGCCGCGCGTCACCGACCCGCTGTTGATGAGCTGGGCGACGGTTTCCTTCGCCGACTTCGCCGGGATCGCAAAGCCGATGCCGACGCTGCCGCCGTTCGGCGAATAGATCGCCGTGTTGACGCCGACGACGCGGCCGTTGAGATCGAAGGTCGGGCCGCCGGAATTGCCGCGGTTGATCGGCGCGTCGATCTGGATGAAGTCGAGGAACGTGCCCTGCCGGCTTTCGCCGCCGATCGCCGAGACGATGCCGGAGGTGACCGACCCGCCGAGGCCGAACGGGTTGCCGACCGCGACGACCCAGTCGCCGACGCGAAGGGTCACATCCTCCGCAAACTGAACAAAGGCCTGGCCTTTCGGCGGCTCCACTTTAAGGACCGCAAGATCGGTCAAGGGGTCGGCGCCGACCAGCGTCGCTGTCAGCTCCTTGCCGTTTGACAGCGAGACGCGGATCGCCTTCGCGCCTTCGATGACATGGTTGTTGGTGACGATGTGGCCGGCGCCGTCGATGAAAAAGCCGGAGCCTTGCGCCTCGGCGAGATCGGGCTCGCCTTCGAACTCCTCCGGCGGAGCGCCGAAGCGGAACTGGAAGAACTGCTGCAATTCGTCGGGAATGCGCGGGCGCTCGACCTCGCGCTCGACGAGCACGCTGACGACCGCCGGCGACACGCGCTCGACAAGATCGGCGAAGGAGAAGGCGCCGGACCCGTGCGAAACGGCCGGCGGCGGGGTGACGAGGCGCGGCGCCTGCGCCCCGGCGCCGCCGATCGCAGCAAAGCCAAGCGAAGCGAACGCCGCGCCGATGGCGGCGCCGGCGAGGAAACGGTTGCGCGACGGGCGCGGCGTCTTGGAAGTCACGGTCATGGTCGGTCTTTACTCCTCGGAAGCCAAAGCGCGTCCGGTTCGCCGGTTGAAGCGTCTTTGCGATACGCTGGCAAGGCGGCGAAATCCGGCATGCGGGGGATTAAAATTCGTCCAGAATTTCGGGCTTTTCTGGGGCGATTCAAGGGTATCCGTCTCACATCGTCGCAAGGCGCGCGCATTTCGCCGATTTCCCGCCCGCTCATGCGGAGACGGCCGCCGCGGCGGCGCGCTCTTTAAGCAGCGCAAGCTCAACCGGCGGGATCAGCGGTTCGGCGACGCTGAGCGCGATTTCCATGCGGCGGCGCGCGGAGATGCGGTCGGCGCCCTCGCCCGCGCGGATTTCGACGACAAGATCGCCGGCGTAGCGGCGGGCCTCGGCGCTAGCGTCGGCGACAAGGCTTGCAACGGCGTCGGGCCGGCCGAGCCGCTGCGCATGGACGCCGGCGCCGGCGAGGAACTTCGCCGCCCGCCCGGCGCGCGCTTCCGCCCCCGGTTCGAGCGGGCGCTCGATATCGGGGCGCAGCGCCATCAGCCGCGACGAGCCGCCGGCGTGCCGCACGGGCTGGGTCTTGCGCAGCGCCGCGGCGGCCTGTTCGCAATAGCGCGCGAGCGCGGCCGCCGCGATGTCGCGGCAGGCCTCGGCGCGGCTCGCCGTGACGGCGTCGGCGGCGCTTTTGGCTTCGGCGATGAGCCCGCCCGCGAAGTCGGCGAAATGTTCAAGGCCGGCGCCCGCTTCTTCCGTATCGAGATCATCCTCGGCGCTGCGTTCGAGCTGGCGCACGCAATTTTCAAGATCGTCGAACAGCGATTCGAGCAGGATCTCCGCGTCCTCGCGCGCATTGGCGAGCGTTTCATCGGCCGCGCCTGCGATATGGCGGACGAGCGGCAGCGCGCGCCACGGCGCCTCCATCCGCGCGCAGATGAGAAGAAGGAGATAAGGCGCGGCGTCGTTCGCCTCGTCGCTCGCCCGCGCATAAAGCGCGCGCGCCTCGTAAAGCTGCTCCTCGGTGAGCGCGGCGACGGGCTTTGCAAACGCCTTGCGCGCCGCCGTGAAGTGCCGGTGCGCCGGCAGCATCAGGTTGATCTCCGCCAGATCGAGGAGCGCTGCAGCGCCAGCTTGCGCCCCGGCGCCGGGGGCGAGCCGGTCGCCGAGATCGGCGCGGAAGCCCTGATCGCCTTCGGCGTGCGCGATGAGCCGCGAAAACCCGAGCGCGGCGCTGATCGACAGCGCATGCGCGGGCCCGTCGAGATCAGCGTCGCCCCGCGCGATCGCGGCGTCGAGCGCGACGGCGCTGGCGCGCGCTTCCGTCAGCGCGGCGTCCTCGGCGATGAGGCGCCAGATGGGGCCGAGCGTCGCGCGCGCAATGCGCGCCTGCCGCTTGCGCCCGCGGCGATGGGTGATGAAGAAATCCTCGAACGGCGTGAAAAAGCGCCGCTGCGCCGTCAGCGGACGCGGGGGGAAAAACGCCGCGTCCTGTCCGAGCCGCGTGCGCAAGGACCGGAGCATCGCCCCGGTCGGCAGGCCGTCATCGGCGCCTTTGAGACGCGCGGCTTCGAGCGTTGCAAAGAGCTTGCCCGCCGCCGCCGGCGTCATCGCGCCGAGAAACGCCTCGAGCCGCGCCCAACGCGCAGGCGCGACGCCGGCGGGCGCGGGCGCGGTCTCATTCGCGGGGCCGAGGGCGGTGGTCATCATCAAACGCCCGCGAAATGTTTGCGAGGGGATTGCTGCGCGCCCGCGCGCCATCCCTTCACGAAGGCTTCAAGCTCAGCATCGCCGCCGTCGGGCAGGACGATCTTCAGCTTCACATATTGATCGCCCGCCGGCTTTCCCTCGCGCGCGACGCCGCGGCCTTTAAGGCGCAAGACCGCGCCCGAGCTCGAATTTTTCGGCACGGTGATCGATACGTCGCCGGCGATCGTCGGCGCGGTGATCTTGCCCCCGAGCACCGCTTCGGACAGCGTGATCGGCGCCTCGATATAGATGTCGTCGCCGTCGCGCTCGAAGACCGCGTGCGGCTTCACGGCGATCTCCACATAAACATCGCCCGGCGGGCCGCCGGCGACGCCCGCCTCGCCCTGGCCGCGCAGGCGCAGCGTCTGGCCGGGTTCAACGCCGGCCGGCAGCGTCACGTCGAGCTGGCGCCCGTCGGGCATGGTGACGCGCTTGGCGCCGCCGCGCGCCGCGTCGAGGAAGTCGACCTCGAGCCGGTATTTGACGTCGCGCCCGCGCATCGCGCCCGGCTGCGCGCCGGCCGTCCGCCCGCGTCCGAAAAGGTCGGCGAAAATATCGCCGAGATCGTCGAAATCGCCCTTGTTGGCGAAGCCGCCGGAATAGCTGTTCGGGTTGGCGCCGGCGGGCCCGGCGCCCGGGCCCCACTGCCGGAAGCCGCCCGCCGCCCGCTCGCGTCCCTGCTCGTCGATCTCGCCGGCGTCGAACTTCCGCCGCCGGTCCTGATCGCCGATAATGTCGAAGGCGGCCGAGACCTCCTTGAACTTTTCTTCCGAGGCCTTGTCGCCCTTGTTGCGGTCGGGATGGTGCTTCTTGGCGAGCGTCCGGAACGCGGCGCGGATGTCCGCGTCGCTCGCCGAGGGCTGAAGCCCCAGAACGCTGTAAGGATTTCTAGCCACCAACTAAAGGTCCTTTTGACCCCGAAACTTGCCCGCCGGGGAGGATTCCCCTCGCCGACAAATAGTCGATCCTGCCCCAAAAAGAAGGGTTTGAGGTTAATTTTGGGGCGGGGGTGCGGGTCATGGGGCGGGCGGATAAGGCGACTCGAAAAGGATCGATATCTGTTCGATCAAATCGGCGGTCTGCGGGACGCCTGCCTTGCGCAGCGCGGCGCAATAGTCCGCGAGGGAGACCGGCGGGTTGCGATAATGGCCGATGTCGAAACTTACGGCCTCAAGGAACAAGGCGCTGTCGAGACTTTCTACGTCCAGGATGAACTCGTCCGGATGGCGGGTGTGCATGCCGAACGGAGCCAAGACTTCGGCGGGAAAATCTGCTTCGTTGAAAGTGACGATGACGCTCGCCTGCGCGACGATTGCTGCTGCGACGACATGCCGGTCAGCGGGATCGGGCAGCGTCAGCGTTTCGACCAGATCCTCATAGCCTCTGGTGACGCAGCCCGGAATAGCGGCGTTCATCTCCGCTTTGACGCGAGCAAGCGCCGCGGGCTCGATGTCGGGGCGCTTGCGAGCGACCGCGCCCATCCACTCGCGATGAATGTCTTCGCTCCAGCGCGCCCGGAATTGTCCGGACTGCGCAAGTTCAACGATCAGGCTGCGCAAGCGCGCGCCGAAGAAGACATTCGCGTCGAAGAAAGCGGTGAAGGTAGAGATCATTCAAGGCCGAGCCGCCTCGACTCTTCAATCATTGCTTCGATGGCTGCGCGGCGCTCCTTCTTGGATTTCGCCTCATACGCCAGAAGATCGCCATAGCGGATGCGCCGATGCCTGCCCACCAGTCGATGGTCGATCAGCCCCTGATCGAGCAACCCGATAAGAAAGGGCCGCGACACATTGAGGAAGTCCGCCGCCTGCTGCGTCGTCAGTTCGGCGTCATGCGGAATAAGGGAAATCGGAATCCGCTCCGCCATGCTTTCAAGCACGGTCACCATCAGCGCGACCAAGCGCGCAGGCAACGGAACGGAGACCTTCACATCGTCTTGAACAAAGATGCGAACATCCTGACCGGCGTCCGCGATCGGGCGCAGCTTTTCCGCGGCAGCCTTGGCGATAATCGCCTCGGCGTCGCTCGCGACGATGGGCTCGCGTTGATCTAAAAGTGCGTACATCACTGGCCTCCCGGTCTCGGCCCTGCCGACAATCTATTCACGCATGTAAGGCGCGGCCTTACATCTATCAATCGAAATAAACGAAACAAGCGAAATAAACGTAAAATCGCCGTGAGCGCCTATCGCCTTGATTCATATGTGTTTTTAAGCCTCCACCTCCGCCCAGTCGCCCACTCCCACCGTGTCCGAGAGCTGGGCGACCCGTACCGTCAGCGCCGGGGTTCCGCCGGGGAAATCCGCCGTTTGCATCGCGCCCGTGTAGGTGAAGGCCTGCGCCGTCGTTTCCGCGGTGCGCATCAGCGCGCCCGTGTCGGCGCGGCGGACCTCAAGGCGATAGCGCTCCTGCGCTTCGCCGAGCGGCACGTCCTCGCCGGTCCATGAATCCCCG
>CAZNXR010000068.1:0-8755 GCA_964576815.1 uncultured Caulobacterales bacterium
CGTCAAACGCGACCGACATCTCGATCAGCGGGCGCGGACTGCTGCCGGTGACGGACGCCGCAGGCGCGACAGGGCCGGCAGGCGCCGACCGCGACCTATTGTTGACATCGACGGGATCGTTCTTTACCGATGAGTTCGGATTGCTCCGTACACAGAGTGGCCTCTATCTGCTTGGCTGGCCGATCGACGCGAGCGGAAGCGTCGGCGCTCCGCCGCGCGATAGCGGCGCAGCCCTGGAGCCGGTGCGGATAAATTTAAACCAGTTTTCCGCATCGCCGACGACGCAAATTCGCCTTGGACTCAATCTGCCGGCGTCCGAAACCGTCGCGGGCGCGTCCGGTGATCCCTTCGCTCTGCCGATCGAGTATTTCGACAATCTCGGGCGCCGCCAATCGCTGTCGCTCACCTTCACGCCGAGCGTGCCGGCGACGGGCGCCAGCAATCAGTGGAACGTGTCGATCATCGACAACGCCGGCGACCCGCTTACGCCTATCGGCGCCGTCGATGTCTCGTTTGACGACACGCCCGCGACCGGAGGTTCGGTCGGATCAGTGACGGCGAGCGGCGGCGCCGTATACGATTCCGCGTCCGGCCGCCTCACTGTGACGACACAAAGCGGCCCGTTGCAGATCGATATCGGGTCTCCAGGCGGAGGCTCGGCGTTAACCCAGTTGTCGGCGACCTTTTCCCCTCTTGCGATCACAAAGGACGGCGCGCCCATCGGCAACCTCTCGACCGTCCAGATAGACGAACGCGGCGTGCTGACCGCTGTCTTCGATACCGGATTCCGCCGCCCGCTATATCAGATTCCCGTCGCCGACGTCCCTAACTACCGCGGCCTCAACGCAGTCGGCAATCAAGCCTTCGCCGTCTCGCAGGACAGCGGCGACATCTATTTCTGGGACGCCGGGGACGGCCCTGTCGGTGAGACTATCGGCTTTGCGCTGAGCGAATCGACGTCCGACATCGCAGCCGAACTGACCGACCTCATCCAGACGCAGCGCGCTTATTCTTCGAACGCCAAGATCATCCAGACCGTCGATGAGATGCTTCAGGAGACCACCAACATCATCCGCTGATGAAGAATAGGCGACGCCGATGTCCATTTCGCAGGCGCTATCGAACGCTACTTCAGGCCTTGGCGCGGCTTCACGCCAGGCAGGGATCGTTTCGCAGAACATCGCAAACGCGCTGACGCCAGGTTATGCGCGGCGAGAAATATCGCTGGCTGAGCGCACCGTCGCCGGGCAGGGCGCGGGCGTCAGAGTCGCCGGCGTCGATCGAGCTGCGACAACGGCTCTGACTTCAGAGAGGCGAATCGCCGACGGCGCCGCTGCTCGTGATGACGCGCGCCTCGACGCCGCAAGAAAGATCAGCGCTCTCTTCGGCGGACCGGAGGAGGCCGGCGCGCTGTTCTCGCGGCTCAGCGCGTTTGAGCGCTCGCTCCGCGATCTCGCAAACCAGCCTTCTAACATCGCTGCGCAGGAGACAGGCGCGGCAAATGCGCGCCAGCTCGCGACAGGCGTTAATGATCTTGCGCGCTCTTTGCAGACCATTCGTCAGGACGCCGACCGATCGATCGCTGCGGAGGTAGATCGGGTGAATGCTTCCCTCAAGCGAATTGAAAGACTCAACACCGAAATAGAGAGAGCCGTCGTTGGAGGAAGAGACGCAAGCGCGCTTTTTGATGAACGAGACCGGCAGCTTGATGTCGTCAATCGGGCGATACCGTCACGGACCTTGATCCGTGACAACGGCAAGGTTGATCTTGTTTCGCTTGAAGGCGCAGTGCTTTTGGCAGGGGAGGCGCGCCAATTATCTTTCCGTGCCACGCCGATCATCGTCGCGGGACAGTCTTTGGCGAACGGGGCGCTTTCCGGCCTTTCAATTGACGGCGTCGATATTTCACCCGGTGCCGCGCCGCGCGCGCCGGAAGGCGGATCGCTTGCTGGACACTTCGTGGTTCGTGATCTGATTGCGACGGACGCAGCCGAGGATCTAGACGCCTTCGCTGCTGATTTGATAGAGCGCTTTGAAGCTGCGGGTGTCGATCCGACAGCAGCCGCGGGCGCGCCCGGTCTTTTCACGGATGCAGGCGCTGCGCTCGGTTTACCCATCGCGCCCGGGCTTGCGTCGCGCCTTTCGCTCAACGCCGCCGTCGATCCGCGGCAGGGCGGATCCGCCTCGCGCTTGCGTGACGGAGTTTACTCTACAGCGCCAGGCGCGGCGGGCTCTAATGTTATCCTCGTCAATTTTCTGTCGGCTCTTGATACGCCGCGTGTGAATGCATTCTCGAACGGAGCGCTTCAGACGGCTTCGGGGTCCGCCGCCAGCCTTGTCTCGCTTCGCGGCGCAGCACTCAGCGAGAGCCAGGCCGCCGCCGCGCAGTCCGAGGCGTATCGAGAGACGCTTGCAGAGGCGGAACTCGCCGTGACGGGCGTTGATACGGACGCGGAGCTGCAGCAGCTGCTGTTGATTGAACAGGCGTACGCAGCCAATGCCCGCGTCATTGAAGTTGCAAGCCGACTTATCGATCAGCTGACGGAGCTATAGGTGAGGCCTGTCGGGGTCCCAAACATCCTTGCAGCGCAGCGATTTGCAGCAGCGACATCGACTGTGCGCCAGCAGAGCGAAGCGGCGCGCACCGAATTGGCGACAGGGCGGATCGCAGACCTGCCAGCAGCTCTCGGAGCCTCTATCGGCGAAGCGTTCTTGTTGCGCGGTGCGATCGACGCAATCGACCTCCAGCGTCAGGGTTTGGCGCAGGCGGCGCTGGTCGCCGGAGCGGCGCAGCGCGCGCTCAGTCGAAGCGGCGAAGGCGCACGATCGATCGCATCAGACGCGCTCGCCGCCAACGGCCGGCGTGATGAGGCTGCGCTCAACATCTCGGCGTCAGAGGCCCGCAGCCGCATTCAGTCCGTTTTCTCCAGCCTCAATGTCCGGGTCGCCGGCCAGGCGATATTCTCCGGCGACGCCAGCGACCGCCCAGCCCTTTCCGGCGCCGATCAAGTCCTGGCCGACATCGCAGGGCTCTATGCCGTCGCGACTGACGCCGGGGACCTCGACGCAGCGTTGACTACTTATTTCGACGACCCTGCCGGGGGCTTTAGGGCTACGATTTATACCGGCGGCATCGGCGATGGTCCGAACATTGAAGTCACCGCAGGCGAGAGGCTGAAGTTTACGCTGCGCGCTGACGACGCGTCGATTCGCGAGCTGTTACGAGGTCTAGCAGTGATCGCTGTCGCCGGTACGGCGCCGGCCTCAGAGTTACGCGACGAATCACTTGCGGCCGCGGCCGGCGCCGCGATCCTCGGCGCTGATGCGTTGACTGCACGACAAGCGGAGATTGGCGTAGCCGAGTCGCGCACGGCAAATGTGCTTGCAGCGCTTGATGCAGAGAAAGGTGCGCTGACTGAAGCCTATAACGCGCTCACAACGAACGATCCTTTTGAGACAGCGGCGCGACTACAGTCGTTGGAATCCCAGCTTGGTGCGGCGTACGCCGTGACCGCACGATTGTCCCAGTTAACTCTCGCGAATTTCCTCAGGTGATAGTGTGCGTTTAATAGGCGTGGTCGCCGCCGCCGGGGCGGCGTTCAGTGTGGCTGCGGGGGAAGTCAGACTGAAAGATATCACCGAACTCGAGGGAGTTCGCGGCAATGATCTTGTCGGGTATGGACTAGTTGTCGGCCTTAATGGAACAGGCGACGGCATTCGTAACTCGCCCTATACGCAAGAGGCTTTTACAAGCCTCCTCGAACGCCTAGGCGTGAATGTGCAGGGAGAGAACTTCAATTCACGCAATGTCGCGGCCGTCATCGTCACAGCGACGATGCCGCCGTTCGCGCGTGCAGGATCTCAGATTGACGTCAGCGTCGCCGCTATCGGCGATGCGTCGAGCCTCCTAGGCGGCACGCTTGTAATGACGCCGCTGCGAGCGGGCGATGGCGACGTCTATGCGGTGGCCCAAGGACCTGTTCTTGCAAGCGGCGTTGCGGCTCAAGGCGCGGGAGCCTCCGTCACATTCGGAGTGCCGACCGCCGGCGCCATTCCTGAGGGTGCGCGCATCGAGCGCGAAGCAGGATATGAGTTCGCGACCGTCGAACGCCTTCGCTTCTCCTTAAAGGCGCCAGACATGTCCACCGCTATCATGGCCGAAGTCGCGATCAATGAATTGCTTGGAACCGGCTCCGCTGTCGTGCGCGACCCGGGGACCATTGACGTCGATCTCGCACGAGCGGGCCTGTCGCCTGTTCGTACCTTGGCGCGGATCGAAAATCTGGTGATCGAACCCCAAGCGCGCGCGCGCGTAGTCGTGGATCAGAAGTCCGGCACCGTCGTAATCGGCGCAGACGTTCGCGTGTCGCGCTTTGCTGTCACTCAGGGCGGTCTTTCCATCACTGTACGGGAGAGTCCGTATGTGTCGCAGCCAAATCCGTTCTCAAGAAGCGGAGAAACAATCGTCGTCCCTAACACTGATGTCAGCATCGACGAGCAGACGACTGAACGAATCGGCATTGTCGATGACAACATCGCGCTTCGTGATCTGATAGAAGGGCTGAACGCGCTCGGCGTGGGGCCGCGGGAGCTGATCGATATTCTAACCGCAATCAAGGCGTCCGGCGCGCTTCATGCCGAACTTGTCGTCATGTAACCGGGATTATCTTGATTTCCCCCGATTTCTCGAGCCGCTTCAAAACAGCGATCATAGTCCGTTGCGCGCTCTCGCCTTCTTCAGTTGACGGTCCTGCGAGCGCAGCGAGATCCTCCCGGAATTGATCCGCCATTCTTTTTGAGATGTTCGACAGTAAAAATTGGACCGTGTCCGGGGCGACAGCGTCTCCGTGCTTCAGCGCCCGCAACAGCTCGTTGCGGTCTGCGCTTCGGAATAGCGCTGCAACCGCGGCCTCGGTAAGCCGGCTCGGCAATTGTTCAAAAGTCATCAGCGATTTTTTCAACGCCGTTGCAATCGGCGCGTCTTCGACCTCAAGGTGCGCCAATAATCTGTCTCGCTGAGCGGCAGGAAGTAGATCGAAGATCGCCGTCGCCGGTTCGCTTGCAGACAAAGCTCCCGCGGCGTCTGGAGATCGTAATAGCTCCTGTTCGACCGCTGCTGCGATTGCGTCGTTTGTTTCGGGGTCTGGCGCTTGCAGTCGCGCAACTGCGCCGATAGCGGACTTGCTGAACTCTTCGGGGGCTTTGGCTAGAACGCTAGCCGCCTTTTCCGCCGGCAAGTTAACGAGTACTGCGGCGATTGCAGGCGGACGTTGCTCACGGAGGTATTCCAGGATTCTCTCGGCGGGTAACTCGCCTGCCTGGCGCCATAGCCCCGCCGTGTCGCGTCTGACGCCGCCGCCTTCGCCCAGCACCCGCTCGACTCTAGCTGCATCGGTGATCTCGGCAAGAATCCGCTGCGCTTCGGACGGCCCGCCAGGCAATTCCTCCTTGCGCCGCAATACTTCCGCTATGAACTCCTGCGCAATGGCAAGGCGTGCCTGCGCCGGCACAGACCTCATTTCACTTACTGCGCGCACGAATAACTTTAGGTGAGCGTCGCCGACTTCGGCCACAATCGCAGCCGCCGTTTCCCGAGGCAAAGACGCAAGCACGACAGCCGCCTTGTGTGCGGAGCTGAGCTGTACGGGCGCGGGAAGTTGGGATGCCGAGGGCTTCATGAATAAGATCTCACCAGAGCGCCCGACACCGCGACCCAGCCATTTGTCATGATGAAGAAGCAGAGCTTGAACGGCAGGGCGACGATTGACGGCGGCACCATCACCATTCCCATCGCCATCAACACCGAGGCTACCAGTAGATCTATTACGAGGAAGGGCAACAAGATGACGAATCCGACTTCAAACGCGCGCTGGATCTCCGACAGAACAAAAGCTGGAACAAGAAGAGCCAAGGGGGATTCGACACCGATGTCGTGGGTAATCCCGCGCGCCTCCGACAAAGTCTCTATGGCATCCGGCTTGACGCGTCCGTTCATGAAGGCGGCAAACGGGACAACGGCGCGTTTTAGCGCTTCCTCTTCGGTAATCGCCTGATCGGCAAGAGGGGCGATTCCGGATTCCCACGCTTCGACGAAGACCGGCTCCATTACGAAGAACGTAAGGAACAGGGAAAGTCCCATCACCAGCATGTTCGGCGGCGCATGTTGCAAGCCGATTCCCTGCCGCATGATCGAAAGCGAGATTACAATGAAGGGAAGAGACGTCGCCATCATCGCGATCCCCGGCGCCAGGCTGAGCACCGTGACCGTCAGAAACATCTGAATAATTCGCGCGGACAAACCTGCTTCCATCGCCGCAGGTGAGGACTGCGCAGCAGCCGCCGACGCCGCCAGAGTGACGGCGATGACCATTGACGATGCCATTAGGGTCCGAACCATGATTAACGTCGGCCGGTCATCTCGACGATCTCAGTGATCTCGACCCCGAGCGTCTCGCTGCCTTCGACATCGACAAGGCGCGCGCGCGCAATGACTTGTTCGCCGACGAGCAGTTCCACAGGGTCGTTGATCGCTGCGTCAAGTCGTAGAATGGAGTCAGGTCGTGCGGCCAACAATTGCTCGATGGAGGCGCGGATGCGCCCCACAGATACTGCAACCGAAACGGGCATCGAAAGAAGCGCCGCTAACTGCGAGGGCGAAGGCCCCCCCGTCGAACCTTCATCGGCGGCAGAATAGATCTCGCTTGTCGAAGCAGCCTTTGTCATAGCGGTTTTTCAAGGGTGGAGTGCGGTTTTGATGAAATAAACTCGACAATGGAAAAGAGGGATCGTCCGACATCGCATTCAAACCCGCCGCCGGGCCAGCGAACTCGGATAGCACCAGGTTCTAGTTCTTCATCGATCTTGATGAGAGTCTCTATCGAGCGTCGGTCGCATTCCGCCTGCACTACGCCGTAAATATCGGGCGATGCGACGAACGAAATTACTTCAGCGCGCATTTCTTCCCTCTCATCGGTAAAAATCGCTGCTATCGCGTCTTTAGCCGCCGCCTCGCAAATGCTGGGCGCGGCGGCGCTGATTATTTGTGCGAGCGTTGAGGCGCACTCTTGCCGAAAGCGCTCCTCGAAGCTCTCCATCCGCCCTGCAAGCTCATTGCGCGCTTTTTCAAGACCGATCAGGGCTTCGGAGAGCAATTCTGAATCTTGGGTCGCGGCACCAGTTTCTTCGGACATCAGCTCGACTTTATCAGGGAGAATGTCGCCGGTCGAAGCAGCAAGCGGCCGCCATAAATCAACTTGTCTGAAAGAGTCGGCGCCGCTGAGCGCGCGGTCGCGGCAAACTGAAAAAGCACGTAGCGTCATCGGGCGGCCTCTGATTTTTCAAGCCAGGATTTCAGAACGTCGGACGCGGCCTTTTGCTCCGCGGCAGCGAGTCGTTGCAATTCATCGATATGGGTGGCCTGCGGACGCGTCAGCGCTTGCGGTGACTGCGATTCTGGAACCATTAGCGGCGCTGCAGCGGCTGCAGTAGCCGCCGGGAGCCCGGCCTCGTTTCCCGTCAGAAGAGGCCGCACCACGAATAGGGCGAGTACGATTGTCACAAGAGCCGGGATTATCAGCTGCAGAGCGGGGATCAGATTCGGCTGCAGCACGTTAGCTATGAAGTCGCGGGCCTCCTCTGTTCCTGCTGGTTCCAGATTGTCGAAAGGCAAGCTCTGAATGGTCACAACATCTCCGCGTGACTCAGTATACCCGATCGCAGCAGCCACAAGCTTTCGTATCGCTTCCAGCTCAGCCTCGGAGCGCGGCGTCAAATCCTTCTCCTGATCTTCTCCTGCGGCCGAGGCCTGATTGACCAGGACCGCGACTTGAACTTGTCGTAGCGCGCCAGGCTGGGTAATCATTTCAGTCTTCACTTCGGATAGTTCGTAACGGACCGATTCTGAACTTTCGTTTCTGTTCGACCGGGCCGGCGCAGTCGATGCTCCGGCGTCGCCTTCCGGCAGATTGCTTGCGACAGTTACGACGCCGCTAGCGCCAGATCCCTCCTCGGAGGATTGTGTGGAGTCGCTTGTTGCAAGCGCACGCCGGTCAGGATCGACGACACGCTCCTGACGGACCACCTGATCGTCGCTCACGACAAGCGTCACCTTAACGCGCGCATTTCCTGCTCCGACACTTGCCTCGATCATCCGAAGCAGATCGCGTTCAAGCGCCTTCTCCCGATCAGCCGTGATATTGATCGTGCGTTGGTTTTCCTCGATTGCGCCGGGTGCAAGGACGACGCCCCCGGCCGCGTCGAGAACGGCTACGCTGTCAGGAGAGAGGCCGGGCACAGCAAGAGCAATAAGCAAACGAAACGCCTGTGCGCGCTCAAGATCGAGACGTCCAAAAGACATCCGTATCGTAACGACCGCGCTCGGCGCGGCATCTCCGCGGAAAAAAGCCGACCTCTTTGGTATTGCCAAATGAACCCGCGCGCTTCGCACGCCCGGCTCCGCAACAATAGTTCGCGCGAGCTCGCCCTCTTTCGCTCGCCAGTATGTGGCGTCAAACATTTCTGACGACGTAGCGAAAGACTTCAGGTTGTCGAGAATCTCGAACCCTGCCTGACTTTGTCTCGGCAGCCCATCGCGGGCAAGAGCCATCCGCGTCGCATCGCGCTTTCTTTGCGGAACGTAGATCGCATCGCCGCGAACCTCGGCGATCACGTCCATTGCCTCCAAGGCCTGCAGGATCTCGCCCGATGCGGCGGGGTCCAATCCTGCGTAGAGTAAGGAGAATTGCGGCGCCGTAGC
>CAZNXR010000069.1:0-8727 GCA_964576815.1 uncultured Caulobacterales bacterium
GCGGCCGAGTTTCACAACCGGCATCGCGGCGCCAAACGTCAGCGCGACCGACATCTGCAACAGCACCCGGAACATGTCGCGTATATTGTCGGGGTGAAATTCCTTGAAACTCTCCGCGCAGTCTCCGCCCTGCAGCAGGAACGCCCGGCCAGCGGCAACCTCGGCAAGCGACTGACGCAGCGTCCGCACCTCGCCCGCAAAAACGAGCGGCGGATAACGCACAAGCTCTTTCTCGACCGCCGCCAGAGCGTCCGGATCGGAATAATCGGCCGGCACATGCCGCGCCGGCTTTTCTCGCCAGCTAGACGGACTCCAACTCATGAACGCTCCTGACGCACGCCAAGTCTGAAATGATTGGTCGACCCGCGCTTCTAACCGCCGCCTTGACCGACTGCAACGACGGGCCGGGGCCGGGCGCCACAAAGACGCAGAAACGCCCGCGGCGCGTGCGCGGGCGTTCCATGCGTGGATTTTCAATCGGCGATCGCTCGCCGGCTGTCCAGTCGTCAGGCTTTGAGGCCGGCGTCGATGACCTCGCCCGCCTTGATCTTGCACTCTGCGGTCATGCCCTCGCCGCCGCTGATCGGGATCAGGCGAACGGTGACGGTCTGGACCGCGCCGCCGCGAGCCTTGAGGAATTTGGCGCGGAACGAGTCGGCCGGGGCGACGCCCGCCTGGCTGAGGGCGGCGGCGCAAAGTTGGACCTGACGGTCGGTGCTGGCGAATGCCGGGGCGGCGCTGAAAGCGACGGCGGCAAGGGTGGCGAGGGCGAGGTTGCGGATCATTTCGGAAACTCCTTTTGGCGTTTTCTTGAAGGCGGTGTGTTTCTTGTCAGGCGCTTGGCTGTTTTTTGGGCGGTCACCGGTTCCGAAGGACGCTTTGTCCATCAAAAACCATACGGAACGGTTTACTATTGTTTTTTAAAGTGTCAAGTCTATTTTTATGGCAGTGTGAACTTGCTAACATATAAATTGGATCAGTCGCTTCGACGCCTCCGCCGTCACGATTGGCGGAGCAAATGCGGGAAAAGGCGAAAACGCCCCCGCAGCGCCGGCCAGCGTCTCGATCCGGGAAACGTCTGGACCGAGGGCTAATGTCGCGAACATACAATCAGGAATGCGTACTCGCTTATGCGCTCGACCTCCTGGGCGAGCGCTGGACGCTTTTGATCGTCAGAGAGTTGTTCCTCGGGCCGAGGCGCTTCGGTGACCTTCATGCCTGCCTGCCGGGAATTGGCACGAACCTTCTCAGCAAGCGTCTTAAAGAACTCGAAGAAGCGGGCCTCATCGCTTCGATGCCGGAAATGCGAGGGCAGTATCGCCTCTCTGATGAGGGGGAAGCCTTGCGCCCGACCATCCGTGCCCTGATGTTGTGGTCTATCGAATATTTCATGCAGCGGCCCGAACCCTCCGCTCCGCGCGAATGTATTTTCTCGAATGATCTCCAACCGGACTCGGTCGCGCTCGCGCTCGAGATGTTCGCCAACAAATGCGCGCAGCCCCACCCGAATTACGTCTTGCACCTCGAAATCGACGATCATCGCTATACGTACTATTTCATGAATGGCGAAATGACCGCCCGGCGCGGCGATGAGAGCCCTGCGGTCGCGCGCATCGCGACGGACCCTTCGACCCTGATGCAGGGCATGCGCGCGGAGATCTGGAAAAACGACGTGCGCACCCGCGTGCGCGCCTCCGGCGACCCCGCTGCAATCGATCACTTTATTGCGTCAACGACGCCTGGATCAGAAGTCGCACAGGAAGTCGCCGCGCTCATAGCCGCGCGACAAGCAGAAGAAGCCAAAGGCGCGCTGGAGAAAACAGCGCCGGCGCCCATGCCGCCCGCGCTCGCCCCTACGCTGGCCTGATCGCCGGCGCGGGGACTGCGGGCAGCGGGGTCGCGCGCGCGGCGTCGAGATAGCGCGCCGATGTTGGCGCGACCGAGTCTTCGGCCAGTTCAAAGACCAGTGGGTTGCCGGTTGGAATCTCCACATCGACGATGTCGGCGTCAGATACCCGCAGCAATATCTTGACGAGAGCGCGCAGCGAATTGCCATGCGCGGCGACAATCATCGCCTGCCCTCGCCGCAGGCGCGGCGCCATCTCGCTTTCCCACAGCGGCGTCACCCGATCGAGCGTCGATTTCAGCGACTCGGCCGTTGGCAGCAAAGCCGGATCGACACCGCGATAACGCGGATCACGCGCGACGCTGAACGGGCTTGCGGCGTCGAGCGGCGGCGGCGGCGTATCGAAGCTGCGCCGCCAGATCCTCACCTGCGCGTCGCCGTGCCGGGCCGCCGTCTCCGCCTTGTCGAGGCCGGTAAGGCCGCCATAGTGGCGCTCATTCAGCCGCCAGTCCTTAACGACAGGCAACCACAGCCGGTCCATCTCTTCGAGCGCCAGATGCAGCGTGCGGATGGCGCGCGTGAGCACCGAAACATAGGCGACATCATAATCGCCGCCCGCCTCGCGCAGGAGCGCGCCCGCACGCCGCGCCTCGGCGACGCCCGCTGGCGTCAGATCGACATCGACCCATCCGGTAAACCGGTTCTCAAGGTTCCAAGCGCTCTGGCCGTGGCGCAAGAGGACGAGACGGGTCATCGGTAGCGCTCCCATATTGCGAAAGCGGCCCGGTCGCGAGAGACGCCAGCGGCTCACTTGCGTTATAGTCGAAGCCGGTTGGCTACACGAAGCCGGCGCGCAAGGGAAATGCCGACGGAAAATCCTTGAGGCGCGAGCGCAAGACCCGCAGCGGAGCAACGCCCATGTCCAAAAACGCCAAAATCGCCCTCGCCCTTCATGGGGGCGCCGGCGCGCGGGCCGGACGAGACTACGGCCAGGCGGAACGCTTTCTCGCCGATCAATGCGCGCGGGGCGAGGCGATGCTGCGCGACGGCGCGCCGTCGGTCGACGTCGTTGAAACCCTCGTGGCTGAAATGGAAACCTCCGGCCTGTTCATTGCTGGACGCGGCGCGCCGCCGAACCGGGCGGGATATGCCGAGCTGGACGCCTCGATCATGGTCGGCGGGCTCGCCCGCGCTGCAACGGACGGGGCTGGCGACGTTGTCTATGAGCCGCGGCGCGCAGGCGCCGTTGCGGCCGTCGCTCACCTCGTCAATCCGGTGCGGGCCGCCCGGGCCGTGATGGACGACACGGCTCACGTCATGCTGGCGGGCCGGGGCGCGGAGAATTTCTGCCGCAGCAGGGGGCTCGCCTTTGTCGAGGATCCCGCGCGTTATTACGTCGTGCCCATCGGCGTGCATCCGGAAGAAATGACGCGCGCCGAGCTGGGCCACGGTACGGTTGGCGCGGTCGCGCTCGACGCCGAGGGGCGGATCGCGGCTGCGACCTCGACGGGCGGCGTCTTCGGCAAGCTTGAGGGCCGGGTCGGCGACACGCCCCTCATCGGCGCTGGTACGTGGGCGGATGAATATGTCGGCGCCTCATGCACGGGGCTCGGCGAGTTTTTCATTCTGTCCGGCGGCGCGCAGGACGTCGCCAGTCGCGTGCGCTATCAGGGGGCGGACCTTCAACAAGCGACGAACGATCTCATCCGCGACGTGGCGCGCCAGGGCGGCGATGGCGGCGTCATTGCGGTCGGCCGCGAAGGCGAGATCGCCTTCGCCTGGAACTCAGAAGGCATGAAGCGCGCGGGCGTCGGCCCCAACACGCCGCTGTTCGCTGCAACGTTCTGATGCGTGTGGTCGACGATCCGCCGCCTCACGCGCCCTTGCGCGCGGGCGATGCCGTGACGGTCGACGCGATGCGCCGTATTATCGACGGCGTATGCGACCGCACGCTGCCCAAACCCGAATGGACGCATGCGGCGCATCTCGTGTTTGGCGTTGGCTTGTTGAGCGAATTATCGCTAGCGGGCGCAGAGGAACAAGCCCCCGACTGTATCCGTCGATATAATGAAGCGACCGGTGTCGTGAACGACGACGCCTCGGGCTATCACCAGACCATCACGCTGTTCTTCTTGCGACGGCTTGATTACCTGCGACCGCCGCTAGCGGTCACGCCGCCCGAATGGGCAACCGAGGTGCTGGCGTCCCCGCTCGCCAAATCCGATTATCCGCTGCGGTTTTTCAGCCCGGAACGGCTTTTTTCAGCTAGGGCGCGCCGCGAATGGGTCGAGCCGGATTTGCGGGCTGTTTATTCTTAATATCATTATTGATCCTGTTATCGGCGAGCAAATCTCTGTTCAACATGACCGATGTCGGCGAACGCACTTAAAACCCTGTTTGTCGCAAAGGACGAAGGCATTGATTTTCTACTTGCCGAATTGCGGCAGACGCGGACGCCTCGCCATAAGTAAAATTGTCCGCGAGGGGCGCCTCATACCCCGCGGCCGCAATTTTCCACCCGAAAAATTTGTCAATTCAACGCTCTTCCTTCGGAACTCTTTGGCTCACGGCGGAGTTACCCCTCTGTCAAAGAAGGAAACCAATCATGGCTGTTGAGAGTATTTTAGTCTGGTTGCTGATCGGCGCCATCGCCGGCTGGCTCGCCGGCGTCATCGTTAAGGGTTACGGCTTCGGTATTGTCGGCAACATCGTCGTCGGCATCGTCGGCGCTATCGTCGGCGGCTGGATTTTCGGTTCTCTCGGCATTTCGAGCGGTTCGGGAATTCTCGGCTCGGTGATTGGAGCGACCGTCGGCGCCGTCTTGCTGTTGCTGATCTTGCGCGTCGTCAAACGCGCCTGATTGCCTGCGGATCTGCAAGATGTATGAGGCGGGCATGGAACAACCCCTGACCCGCCTCGTACATATTTCCGATCTCCACTTCGGCGCAAACAGCCGCGCCGCCGCAGCGGCGCTGACTGACGCCATTGGAGATCTCGATCCCTCACTCATCGTTGCGACGGGCGACCTCACCCAGAATGGACGCCGGAGCGAATTTGCGGATGCGGCAAGGTTTTTGAGCGCGCTCCCCGCCCCGTTCGCGGTGATCCCCGGAAATCACGATGTGTCGGTCTATAATCCTTTCCAACGGTTCGCCTCTCCCTGGAGAAGGTTTCGGTCGGCGATCGGCCGGGAGCCAAATTCAACGCACGCCGACGATAATCTCCTTCTCATCGCCCTTAATTCCGCGCGCCGCGCCGGCCCTTCGCTCGACTGGTCGCTCGGTCGCCTCACGCAGCGGCAAGTAAATGAAACGGCCGAAGCCCTCCGGGAGGCGCCGCCATCGCAGCTGCGCGTCGTCGCCCTTCACCACCCGGTCATCGCAACGCCTCGGCGCGCCGGGCAGGCCATCATTCCGAACGCCGCGCACGTAATGACGACGTTCAACGACGCGGGCGCGGAGATTATCCTGACGGGGCACGCGCACCGCTCTTCTGCGGTCGAGGCGCCGAACGTGGAGGGGCTTGTCGTCGTCAGCGCAGGGACGGCGCTATCGACGCGAACGCGCGGGGAACCGCCGTCGTTCAATTTGGTTAGCTGGAATGCGGCGCGGATCGAAGTCGTCGTCTTTGATTACGACGACACGAAGTTCACGCGGCGGCGTCAGTTCCAATTCCAACGCAAAACCCAAATGGCGAACAATGCCAAAACCCCCCCTCCTGCTGATCAATGAAGCATCCGGCGCAGCCTCAAGGCTTGGCGCAGATGCGATTGCCGCCCTCGTGCGCGAGGCGCTCGGCGTGCGTGGGAAATTGCTCGACGTCATCGCTGGCGAGGCGCCCGCGCTCATCGAAGCGGCCCGGCGCGCGCGGCGCGAACGCTGCCTCGTCATTACCGCCGGCGGCGACGGCACGCAGGCGGCGGTAGCCGGCGCGCTTGCGGGGTCTCACTGCGCTCTCCTGCCGCTGCCGTTCGGAACGATGAACCTCTTCTGCCGCGATCTCGGCCTGCCGCTCGATCCGAAGGAAGCCGCCGAGAAAGGCATCGCCGGGCAAATTGTTGCGGTAGATATTGGCAAGGTTGGCGACCGCGCGTTTTTGAACAACGTCGTTTTCGGCGTCTATTCCGATCTGACTGAGGCGCGCGAGGAGTTGCGCGAGGCGAACTCTATCGCGGAGGTCGGGTCTGCGCTCGCGGCGGGCGCCTCGGCGCTGATGAACGCCGCCCCTGAATTCTACCGTGTACGGCTCAATCGCCGCACCGTCGATATCGAGACGAATGCGCTGACGATTTCCAACAACGCCGTCACGGGCGCGAATGCGCTGATCCCCTCGCGGGCGCGTCTCGATGAAGGGAAATTGTCGATCTATCTGACCGAGACGCTCAGCGCCGCCGACTTCGCCGTCATGATGGCGGCGTTTGCGACAGGCGATCCGGAAGGGGCGAAGAGCGTGAGGCGCGAGACCTGCACACGGTGCGTCGTCTCGACAAGCACCAAGGCCATCATCGCCTCGATTGACGGCGATCCGGTTGAGATGCGCAGCCCCGTCTCCATGACGGTGCGCCGCGGCGCGTTGAAGGTTTTAAGGCCCCTGCCTGAGGCCGCCTGATGGCTGCGCGCTAACGGGCGTCGCCTGACGCTTTGCGCCAATGCCGCCCGGGGTTACGCGAGCGCGCATTTACAACCGGAGGCTCAATGACCTCATCGCCGCGTAGAATGCCGAGGGCGTGAGACGCAGCGCGCAGCCGTTCCGTATCGCGCAGACGGCGAGCGTCGTTCTCGGGCGCCATGCCTTCCTCGTCAGCGACAGCGAGCGCTTCAAGGTCGCGCACCCATTCTTCGAGCAAGCGCGTCTTTTCTTCCGCCGTAAGGTCGGCGTCGCACAGCACATCGACCGGCGCGGCATAGAACGCCTGCGGCGTTTTCGCGACGACTTCAAAATCGCTCGTATCGAGCGCATCATTTCCGGGGGACGTCGTATTCGAATTCATCTTATGAAAAACGTCCGTTGAGAGAGTATTCGCTGATGCCGATAGGGAGAATGGACGAAGGCGCAACGCGTTAAAGATGCGCGCGCCCTCGCCCTTTTAATTAGGCGCGGCCCTTGGTGACCACGTTCTGTTCGAAGTCTTTCACTTGTTTTTCGGCCTCCTGCTGGGCAACGCCATAGCGTTTTTGTACTGCGCCGACGATCTTGTCGCGCTTGCCCGCCGCTTGGGTCAGGTCGTCGTCAGTGAGTTTGCCCCACTGCGATTTTATCTGGCCCGAAAATTCCTTCCAGTTGCCTTCGATCTGGTTCCAATTCATGTGTTGCTCCTTGCGTTGCAAACGATGGCAGACCGACGCCGCGCCGCCTGCGCAACACCGCCTACACACTCATAAACGCGCGCTGGCGTGACGAGTTCCCAACGGACACGCGATAAAGGCTCGCCTGTCCATGATGGATAGACCAGCTTTATGCGCCAGAAGCTGAGGCCAGACGCACGGTCGCGGAATTCGTCGAAATCGATCCGGCATACATCCTGCCGATGCATTGCATGGGCGAAACATTCATCGCCGAAGCGCTCCGCTTGATGCCGGAAAAGATCATTCGTCCCTATGTGGGCGATAAGTTTGTACTTGGCGCAGGCTGACCGCGCCTTCCTTTTGAAATCGAATGCAACGCTCGGAAGTCCCGGGTTGCAGTTTACGACCGGCGATCACATCTGCGTCATTCGTCAATAAAAGTTATCCTCCACCCCCTGCGGCGGCCGCACTCTTGCCCCGACCAATCGGAGTGAAGCCTTTGCAAACGCAGACGACCTCGATCCATTCGATCTATTCGATCCCTTGTGGATCGCCGCGCGCCCAATGCCGGGCGCTGGCGGGCGTTCGCTCGCGCGCCGGGCGAGACGAACAACAAGAATTGGGTAGCGGACGGGCGCGGAAAGGCCGAATAACGCTATGCTTGCCACAACAACCCGCGGGAGCGCGCCATGGCGGAACGTGACTATTATCTCGGCACTCACGACGAGGAAGTGCGCCGCCTCGGATTGCAGCATCGCGTCTGGCGCCCGAACGTTCTCGACGCCTGGCGGCGAGCCGGCATCACGGTCGGATCGCGCGTGCTCGATGCGGGCGCAGGGCCCGGCTATGCGAGCATCGATCTCGCCGAGATCGTCGAGAGCGAAGGGCGGGTGATCGCGCTTGAACGCTCGGAGCGGTTCCTCAACACGCTGAAAGCGGCTGCTGCGGCGCGGGGTCTCGACAATCTCGAAACGCACCTCGCCGATCTCGTCAGCGACCCCCTGCCCGCGGCGGATCTCGACGCTGTGTTCATTCGCTGGGTGTTCGCCTTCCTCAGCGACCCGACGGCGGTGCTCGCCAAGCTCGGCGCGGCTCTCCGCCCCGGAGGCGTTATCGTTATCCACGAATATCTGGATTGGGGCACGATGAGCTGGACGCCCCGGCGCCCCGCCCTCGTCTCGTTCGTTGAGGAGACGATCAGGGACTGGCGCGCGAGCGGCGGCGAGCCCGATATCGCTGTGCAGTTGTTACCGATGCTGCCCGAGGCGGGGTTCAAGCTGCGCGAGGCGCGCCCGATCATCCATGCGGTGCGCCCGGACAATTACGTCTGGCGCTGGCCGGCGACGTTCATTCCGAACCATGCGCGCAGCCTTGCGCGCGGCGGCTCGGTAACAACTCAGTGGGCGGATGAAGTGATTGCAGAGTTCGCCGCTGCGGAAGCTAATCCGGATACGATCATGACAACGCCGCTCGTCATGGAGATCATTGCCGAGCGCATATGATAAGAATTTATTGCCGACCGGATAGCGCGCCAACCAGTGCTCGCCCGTCACCGATAGGGCGCGTCCATCTCGAGGTTGCGCGCGATCTCGCGCT
>CAZNXR010000070.1:0-8662 GCA_964576815.1 uncultured Caulobacterales bacterium
GACGCGGAGACGATAATAGACGCCCTTGTCGCCAAGATCGGCGACTTCAACATCCTGCGCCTTGCCGTCGAAGAAATCGCCGAATTTCCCCTGCATCTTCGACCATTGTCCGTCCGCCTCGCCCTGGCTGCGGAAGGCGCCGACCTGCACGAGATGGGTGCCGCCGCGCGCATCGCTCGCGGTCGCGACCGGCGCTGCCGGCTTGACGGCGTTGGCGGGCGTCGCGGGCGTTACAGCAGGCTTTGGGTCGACTTTCGGCGGCGCAACTGTCTGCGCTGTGGCGGCTGGCGGCTGCTTGGCAAGCGCTTCATCCTCCCGCGCAAGTTCGGCGATCCGGTCGCCGACGGCGTCATCCGCAAGTCCCGCGGTCTCGCCCGCGACGATCGCACCGATAGGGTCGGCGGGATTGCGCACGACAGGCTCTTCGGGACCTGCGGCGATCACCTCAACCGGTTCCGTTGCGGCGCCGCTGACGGCGTCAAAGACCTCACGCGATGCGGCGGCCGCCCCTGCGACCTCGTTCTCGATCTTCAGCGGCTCGGGATCTGCCGTGACATAAGGCGTTCCGGATTCGCGCTGCGCGGCGTCCTTCAACCCAAACTGGTAGGCGATCCAGACGATTGAGGCGAGCGCCCCAAGCATGACGATGCCCATCAGAAGGACGAGGAGCCCCGATAGCCCACGTTCGTCTTCGCCGTCCTCGTCATCGAAATCTTCCAGCTCGTCGATTTCGTCGTCAAAGGCGGCGGCTTTTGCGGCGGTGGTCATGGACGTCTCCTTGATCGGGCGCCGCTATAGGCCTGACGGCGCCGGACGCGCGCATGTCGCGCGAATCAATCCCAGGGCGCAAGCATACCATCGGCCGCGCCCCGACTTGAACCATAGCCGAAGGATTGAGCCCCGATTCTGGGGAAAATTAGGCAGAATTCATTCAGCGGGTCGCCGGTTTCCTTCACGGCCAAGCCAAATCTACCAGGCGGCGGCGCAAGTCAGCAAACGATCAGCAATCCATCAGAAAATCATCAGCCGGATAGCGCCCTTTCGGATGGACGAAAGGTCACCCGGTCAAGACAGTCAAAGCCGTGCAATCACGCACGGTTGCGACGGCTGGCGTACTGAGTATTTATCTCAAAACCCTCCGTCGGTCATTGGAGGCCTTTGTGTTCAGGAAAACCTGCGTTGCGGCCGGCTTAGCCGTCACCCTCTGCGCCGAGGCGTCAGCGGCGCTTGTGAACTTTAGCGGGACGATGCTCAACACCAACGCGCCGCCAACCATGCAGGGCCGGTGCGACCCGGGGCGCCTCCTGATAGAAATCAGCCCCTTGCTCGGGACTGCAGCTGGAACTTCGACCGTTGGGGACTTTTCGTTCACCCAGTCGCAGTGCGCTTCTGTTCCGCCGATGACGACCACAGACGGCTTGTTCGAACTCCTGTTCGAGGATGGATCGACGCTCCTGGGTACGCTTGAAGGCACGGTCTCAGCGCCGGATATGATGGGCGCCAGAGCTGTTATGAACAACTTTGTCATCACTGGCGGCTCTGGCCGTTTTCTCGGCGCCAGCGGGGCGTTCACCGGTATGGGGACGTTGTCCTTCGCCGCCGGGCTGGCGCGCGTCGAGCAAACTTTCACTGGCGTCATTGACGCGCCGGAAATTCCCCTGCCGGCGGCGGCCATGCTGTTTCCCGCCGGCATCGCGGCTTTTGCCCTCGCACGCCGGCGCAGGGCTCGCTGCCTCTCCTAACGGTTCGACTAAGACCGAGCGACAACTTGGATCAGGTCATCAGGCGTGTTGCGAATTGCGCCTGATGACTTTAATCGCTAAAGCAGGTTTGGATTTCAGCTCAAGTAATTCTCAAGCCGCTACCCCAGCAACGGCCCCGCGCCGAACAGCCGTTGATACTCGCGAATGGCGTAGCGGTCGGTCATGCCCGCGATGTAGTCGCAAACGGCGCGGGCGGCCTCCGACTCGCTCGCCTCGCGCCGCCATTGCGGGGGCAATGTTTCCGGCTCCGTCAGGAATACCTCGAACAGCGCCGCGACGATGCGCTTGGCATGGCTCCTCGCGCGGTTCACTTTGTAGTGGCGATAGACGTTTTCATAGAGAAACGCGCGCAGGCCGAGCAACTCGGCCTTCATCGGGCCAGAAAAATCGACGATCTGCGCGCCGGCATGACGCACGGCGTCGGCATCCTTTGGTGCAAGGTCGAGCAGTCTTGCGGTCGTTTCGCGTGTCACATCCTCCACCATGGCCCCGATCAGCGCCGAAACCGCCTCGGCGATGACGATGTCGCGCGGCGCGCCGGGATGATCGCGCTCCACGCGATGGATCGCCAGACCGACCAGCGGCAAGTCGCGCGCGGCTTCGAAGGAAAAAAGCCCCGCGCGAAGGCCGTCATCGACGTCGTGATTGTTGTACGCGATGTCGTCGGCGATCGCGGCGACCTGCGCCTCTAGCCCTGCATGGCTTGCAAGCCACAAATCATGCGTACGTGCATATTCGGCGATGGCGGCGGGAAGCGGCTCCTTCTTACGCGCATTTGGGCCGGCGAGCGGGCCGTTGTGCTTGACGGCTCCCTCAAGCGTTTCCCACGCAAGATTTAGTCCTTCGAATGCGGCATGCCGGCGCTCCAGCTTCGTCAACAGTCTGAGCGTCTGGGCGTTGTGGTCGAAGCCGTCAAACCGCGCCATACACTCTTTCAGGACATCTTCGCCCGTATGACCGAAAGGCGGATGGCCGAGATCGTGCGCGAGCGCGACGCATTCGGCGAGGTCCTCGTCAAGTTTCAGCGTGCGGGCGATCGACCGCGAAATCTGCGCGACTTCAAGACTGTGGGTGAGGCGCGTCCGGTAATGGTCGCCCTCGTGGTAGATGAAGACCTGCGTCTTGTGCTTCAGACGCCGGAATCCGACCGAATGGATGACGCGGTCGCGGTCGCGCTGGAACGCGGTCCGCGTCGCGCTTTCGGTCTCTGGGTGAAGCCGGCCGCGCGAGCGCTCCGCGAAATTCGCGTAAGGCGCGAGCGGGGCGGGAAAAGCGAGCGGCGCTATCATGCCTTTCGGCATATCAGGCGCCGCCCTCGTCTGTCGCCTATTCCTTGGCGACGTTCTCGATCTTGTTAAAAGCGGCGTTGCCGGTGGCGACGAGCGCCTTGACGAATTCCGGCGTCGCGCGGATTTCTCCGAGGTGCGGGTCAGAATTTGAAACGCCGACCTCAAGCCCGATCGCCCGGCCGGAGGCTTCATTGAGGTGGCTCGCCGACAAGTCCTCAGCGAACCCGATCGTCGAAATCGTCTGGCCGCCGCCGGCGAGTTCGGCGCCGGCATTCGCCGCGATCGACAGGAAGCTCGCGACGCTCGACTGCACGTTCCCGCGTGCGATGCCGTAATCCGCGATGTCGTAGCGGCTGAGGTAGTAGCCGTTCGGCAGCGGGCCCGCCGACAGGAAAGCGTAGCGGATATTGAAAGCGTTGATGCTCTGCTGGCTGACCGAGGGCGCCTCGTTGAGCGCAAAGGTCTGCGCACCGAGGCACTGGGTGTTGTTCGCGCCCTGGCAGGCCGCCGGCACGATGTTGAGGAAATAGCCGTTGACGCTAGCGACGATGAAGGGCTGGCCTTCGGGCCCCGAGCGCTGCTCCCATTGAACGCCCAGGTCGGTCAGGACGGGTCCCAGATTGGCGATATCCAGATTTCGCACGACCCCGGCCGGATTAGAGATACCTTGCGCCATCGCACTCGCGCCGAGCGCCAAGGCGGCCGCGGCCGCACCCATCATCAGTTTCATGGAAAAACCCTGTTAGAAAAGCCGTTTACCGGGAGCCGGCCCCGCCCCTTTGACCCCCCGAGGATCAACGTCGATGGTCGCCCAAGGTGGCGGGAAAGACAAGGAGGGCGCCCGCCCCCTTTCCGGCGCGGGCGGCGGCGCCTATGTTTGACGCATGCCAGAAGTCATTGACGCCGTACCCGTGACCCTTTCCGACCGGGCGGCCCGGCGGATCGCGAAAATCCTTGAGAAGGAGCCTGCGGGCTCGATGCTCCGGGTTGCGGTTAACGGCGGGGGCTGCTCAGGCTTCCAGTACGAGTTCGGCCTGACGCGTGAGCGTAATTCCGACGACCTCGCCATCGAAAAGGGCGGCGTCACGGTCCTCATTGACGAGGTCTCGCTCCAGTACATCGCCGGGTCCGAGATCGACTATGCCGACGAGCTGATCGGCGCCGCCTTCAAGATCCGGAACCCGAATGCGACCGCCTCTTGCGGGTGCGGGACAAGCTTTTCGGTTTAGCCCTATTCCAGCCGCGTCACTACGTTCGAACCTTCGGCGACGAGCTCTTCAGCCGTCTTCCAAACGTCCCGGCCTTTCCAGGCTTCCCGCAGTTTCTCGCGCCAGGCTGGATTCATTTCGGATCGCTCGAAATAGCGTTCGAAGAAGCGCTCCGCGTCTCCACGCTGCTCAAACGCCGGCTTCTTCGTAACTTCGTCGGTATAGAAATCGACGCTGGACGGCTCGTGGAACATGAAACGCGCCTCCGCGCCGGCGACGCGTTCCTGCCCTGCCAGAAAAATCGGAACGCACATTGACGCGCAGGTCGCGCCGGCGGCGACACGCGTTTCGACAATATGCGTCGCCTTCATGCGGCCGATCGCTTCAATGACGCTTCGCCCTTCACCAAGCGCGCCGCCAGGCGAGTCGAGTTCGATGACAATGCGCCGGGCGCGATGCTTCCATTCGGCGAACGCCGTTTCGAACCGGTAGGCCATCGGCGCATCGACGCCGTGGGCCCAGCGAAAGACGACGCCGTCGCTTTCCTCGAAGATTTCGAGCGCCGGCCCGGTCTCGTAAATCGACCGGCCGCTCCTGAGCGCGAAAACCGCAAGCAGCGCGAAAAGCGCAGCAGTCAGCGCAAAACCGGCGCGATTTCGGTCTTCCGGGCTCATATGCATGCAATGATTGACCGGAAGCGGCGTGCTGCGAAAGATGGCGGCATGACAAAATCTGCTTCGGACCTCATCCGCACCCGCATTTCGACGCGCGCTTTTCTTTCCGATCCCGTTAAGGAAGAGGAAATCCGCGCCATTCTCGACATCGCGAAGTATGCGCCCTCCGGCGGCAACCTGCAGCCCTGGAAGGTCCATGTGGTGACCGGGCCTGCGCGCGACCGACTTGTCGAGACGGTGAAAGCGGCGCTGGCGGCGAATCCATTCGCCGACGAAGCGGAATTGAAGGTTTACCCGGAGAATCTGTGGGAGCCGCATCGCACGCGACGCTTCACGGTGGGCGAGCAGATGTACGCCCTCATCGGCATCCCGCGCGAGGACAAGATGGCGCGGCTGATGCACTTGCAGAAAAATTTCGAATTTTTCGGCGCGCCGGCCGGGCTATTCTTCACACTCGACCGCCGTTTCGACAAAGGACAATGGGCGCACCTCGGCATGTTCATGCAGTCGATCGCGCTCGTCGCCGAAGAACGCGGGCTCGCGATCTGCATGCAGGAGGCGTGGACGACGCGGGCGAAGACAGTTTCGGCGTTCCTCGGTGTTCCCGATACGGAGCAACTCTATTGCGGCATGGCGCTCGGGCGTCCCGACAGGGCCGCGTCTGTCAATCAGCTGCGGTCGGAGCGGGCTGCGCTCGACGAGTTCGTGACCTTCCACCGAGCCTGAGTCTCGCCCCTTCAGGCGAATGCTGGTAGGCCCCCTCCCACTCCCTTTGTGCGCGAGGACCAATGCAGGAACCGATACAAGCCGCCGCCTCGATCGCAGTCGTGGCAGACCCGGCGACAACCCTTGCAGCCGCGCTCGCACTCGAACCAGTCAGAATCGTACAGGCGAGGGGCTTGATCCCTGGGGTCAAATCGCTCGCCGGCCAAACGGGCGCCTGGTCGGCAGCCGGCCAGACCCGGAGGCTGACGCTCACCGATGGATCGACCGCCGTTGAAACGCTTATCGCCCTCGAATCCGACGGCTATCGCTACCGCATTTCGGATTTCAGCGGGCTGTTCAACCTCATCGTCAAGGAGGCGAACGCCCGGTTTTCGGTCGCGCCGCACGGCGAGGGATCGCTTTTGACCTGGACCTATGAGTTCATGCCGAAGGGCGGTCTTGCGGCGGCGATCCTCTCTTTCCTCGTCGATAGTCAGTGGAACGGATTTATGGACGCGGCGCTTGAGCGGCTGAAGGGCGACATTGAGCGCACATGAAAATCGCAAGCTTCAACGTCAATTCGATCAATGCGCGCCTGCCGCGCATTCTCGACTGGTTTGACCGGGCGAAGCCGGACGTTTGTGTCCTGCAGGAGATCAAATGCGTCGATGAGAAGTTTCCGTATACTGAGTTCGAGGATCGCGGCTACAATGTTCACGTCCATGGACAGAAGACCTATAACGGCGTCGCGCTGCTCTCAATCCATCCGACCGATGAGCCGAGACGCGGACTTCCGGGAAATCCGGATGACGATCAGTCCCGTTACATCGAAGCCTTCGTGACGCCGAAGGACGAGCGGCCGGTGCGGGTCGCGGGCGTCTACGCGCCGAACGGCAATCCTGCGCCGGGGCCGAAATACGACTACAAGCTCGACTGGCTAAAGCGCCTCAGGTCGCACGCCGAGGAACTGCTCTCCTATGAAGAGGCGCTCGTCATCGCCGGCGACTACAATGTCATTCCACAGGCGGCGGACGTGTACGACCCAAAGGCGTGGTCCGCGGACGCGCTGTTCCTGCCGCAAAGCCGGGCGGCCTACCGCGAGATCCTCAACCTCGGTTTCACCGACGCAATCCGGCAGATCCATCCTGAGAGGACGCTGTACACCTTTTGGGATTATCAGGCGGGCGCCTGGGAGAAGGATCATGGCATCCGCATCGATCACCTCTTGTTGTCGGCGCAGGCGGCGGACCGGCTCAAAGACGCAGGCGTCGATCGCGCGGAGAGGGGCAAGGAGAGGCCTTCGGACCATGTTCCCGTATGGGTAGACCTGCATTGACGGCCGCGCTGACGCCGTCAAAGCAGCCGCATTTGCCGCTCGTGGCGCAGTTCGACCGATGGTCCGTTGATCCAGGCTACGATGCCGCGCAATTCGACTGTCATTCCTGCGTATGATGCGAGCGGATCTGAGCGCCGCCAGCGGCGGAATGCGCCCTTCGAAAGGGTCGCGGTCAGATCGGTGCGGAAGTCATCGCCGAAATTGAAGTAAACGCGCCCGCGATTTTCGCCGGTTGACCGTACGGCGCCCCGAAAAATCTGAAAACCGAAGACGCGCCGTTCCTCGCATGTGTCGCGCACGGCGTAGGCGGGAATCCCCCAGATGCCTTTCCTCGCTGCGCGCGCCGCGTCTTCTGCCGCGAAATAGCCGTCTAGGATCGCGTCATCCTCCGTCTGCGGACTGACCCGCGCGGCCCCTGCTTCAAGTAGCGCCGCTTGCGCCGTCGTTTGCTCGCCGTCGGCGCGCAGAAACCGCGCCGGTCCCGCCAGCCTGCCCCAACGATCGCGCGGCGGCGTCGAGAACGGCAGCGGCCGGTTCGCCGCGAGAAATTCCGCAAGCGCCCTGTGCGCGATTTCGGCGCCCGGCTCGCCGCCGCCGGTGAGCGTTGCGGGCGATGGAGCGATGATGTCGGTCAGCACCATTTCAGCGCCATCGACGTGGATCGTCTGCCCATCGAAGAAATTGGGGCGCCGGGGCGCGGCGGCGCCCGCGGCGCCGGCGAGCACCGACCGGCGCGTCAGCACCGTCATTCGATCGCGGCGACGCGCACTTTTGCGGCGGCGCTTCGCCCTTTCCTATCGACGACTGCTATATCGTAGAAGCCCGCCGCCGCCGGCCGCCAGACTGGGCGTCCGTCGCCCGCTGCGTCGCTGACCGGCGCGCCGTCCACATACCAAGCATAGCCGCCGGCCCCGCCGCTTGCCGCAAAGACAAGTCCGTCGCCGCCGAAGGCGCCGGGAAATACTTCGGAGCCCGGGACCGGAAATAAGATAGAGGGCGGCGTTTCCTCCGCGCGCCGGTCAAGCCGCACATGGCTGAAGGTTTCGGGCGCCGCCGCATCTTCCTCATGGCGCTGGGCTGCGCCGTTCGTCAGCGCATCCATCAGCGCAAAAAGAAGGGGCGCCGCTGACTTTCTGCCCGTTTCACCTGGGCGTGGCGCGCCGTCCGCGCGTCCCGTCCAAACGACAACAGTCAAACCCGCAGCATGCCCCGCCGCCCAGGCGTCGCGATATCCGTAAGACGTTCCGGTCTTGTAAGCGATTACCGGCGCGGAGGCCGACAGCGCCGCCGGCGCGCGCCCTGCAAGCGACGGCGCGCCGCGCAGGATCGCGTTGATCCGGTCCGCGGTCTCGGCGGAGAAAAGCTGCGACGCTGCAGGCTCAAGTTCCGCGTCGGGCGCGAAGGTCATGGGGCGGATTGATCCGCGGTTTGCGAGGCCTGCATAAAGCGCAGCGACGTCGCGCATGGTGACGCCCGCGCCGCCAAGCGCCAGCGCGAGGCTGCCTTCATCTCTGGCGCTCTTTCGCTGGAAGATCTTCGCGCCGGCGGCCTTTAGGGCGGCGCTGAATCGATCAGCGCCGACTTTCTCGAGTGCGGCGACCGCCGGCACGTTTAGCGAATGCTGCAACGCCTCGCGCACGCGGACTTCGCCGCGAAACGTGCGGTCGAAATTCTCAGGCCGGTAACC
>CAZNXR010000071.1:0-8543 GCA_964576815.1 uncultured Caulobacterales bacterium
GCACTTCCATGCCGAGGTGCAGGCCCATGCCGGCGAGAACTTCCTTGATCTCGTTGAGCGACTTGCGGCCGAAGTTCGGCGTACGGAGCATTTCCGCCTCCGTCTTCTGGATGAGGTCGCCGATGTAGACGATGTTGTCGTTCTTGAGGCAGTTCGCCGACCGCACCGAAAGCTCGAGCTCGTCGACCTTCTTGAGCAGCGCCGGGTTGAACGGAAGCTCTTCGCGCGCGCCGCCGCCGAGATCTTTCTTCGGCTCGTCGAAATTGACGAAGATCTGGAGCTGGTCCTGCAGGATGCGCGCGGCGTAGGCGGCGGCGTCGTCCGGCGTCACCGACCCGTCGGTTTCGATGTCGAGAATCAGGCGGTCATAGTCGAGCACCTGGCCTTCGCGGGTGTTCTCGACGCGGTAGGCGACGCGGCGCACCGGCGAATAAAGGCTGTCGATCGGCATGAGGCCGATCGGCGCGTCTTCCGGGCGGTTGCGGTCGGCAGGAACATATCCCTTGCCGGACTGCACCGTCAGCTCCATGCGCAGGCTCGCGCCTTCGTCGAGCGTGCAGATGACCTGATGGCGGTCGAGAATATCAACGGCCGAATTCGGTTCGATGTCGCCGGCGGTGACCGGGCCCGGCGTCGACTTCTTGAGCACGAGACGCTTCGGGCCGTCCGCGTGCGTGCGCAGCGCAAGCTGCTTCACGTTGAGGACGATGTCGGTCACGTCTTCGCGCACGCCGGGGATCGACGAAAATTCATGGACGACGCCGTCGATCTGGATCGACGTCACCGCCGCGCCCTGCAGCGACGAGAGAAGAATGCGGCGCAAGCTGTTGCCGAGCGTCAGGCCGAAACCCCGCTCCAGCGGCTGCGCGATCAGCGTCGCGCGGCGCTGCGGATCGACGCCGGTCTGCACTTCGAGCTTGTTCGGGCGGATGAGTTCAAGCCAATTCTTTTCGACGACCATTCAATTTGCTCCAGCGGGCAGGCGCCCGAATTAAGTCAAAGCAGGAAAAGCGCGCGTCAGACGCGGCGGCGCTTGCGCGGACGGCAGCCATTGTGCGGGATCGGCGTCACGTCCTTGATCATGTTGACCGTGAGGCCTGCGGACTGGAGAGCGCGCAGCGCGCTTTCGCGCCCCGACCCCGGGCCCATCACTTCGACGTTGACGGTCTTGAGGCCGTGCTCCATCGCCTTTTTGGCAGCGTCTTCCGCCGCAAGCTGAGCCGCATACGGCGTCGACTTCCGCGAGCCTTTGAAGCCCATCGTGCCGGCCGAAGACCACGAGACCGTGTTCCCCTGCTCGTCCGAGATCGTCACCATCGTATTGTTGAACGAGGCGTTCACATGCACGACGCCCGACGTGATGTTCTTGCGCTCGCGGCGGCGAACGCGCTGGGCGCCGGCGCCCTTTTCCGATGCGGCAGGAGCTTTGGCCATTTAATCCGTATCCCTATTATTTCTTCGCGACCGATTGTTTCTTGCCGGCGATCGCTTTCGCCGGGCCCTTGCGGGTGCGCGCATTGGTGTGCGTGCGCTGGCCGCGGACCGGCAGGCTCTTGCGGTGACGAAGCCCGCGATAGCAGCCAAGGTCCATCAAGCGTTTGATGTTGATGGCGACTTCGCGGCGAAGGTCGCCCTCGACCGAATAGCTTGCGTCGATCGCTTCGCGGATCTGCAGGACTTCGGCGTCAGAAAGCTGGTTTACGCGGCGCTCGGCCGGGATGCCGACCTTGTCGCAGATTTCCTTCGACTTCGCCGGCCCGATGCCGTGAATATAGCGCAGCGCGATGACGACGCGCTTGTTCGCCGGAATGTTGACGCCAGCAATACGGGCCATGGGCCACCCTCTTTTCTTTCAAATCCGCACGAGAGGCGATGAGCCGCCGGCGGCCGCCTCACGCGGACCAAACCCAAAACACAAGGCCCGCACGTCCTTCCCGGCGAGCCGGTAAGGCCGAACGAGCCGATCGCCTGTTTGGCGGAGGCGCGTAGCTATACCCGCGCGGCCCCTGCCGTCAACTCGATTCCCGGCCGTATTCACCGCTTTTCCGCGGCAAATTCGTCCAGAATGGCGTCGATGTCGGCGGCGACCTCCGCGACCGAGCCCATGCCGTCCACCTTCCTCAATTTGCCCTGCTCCCCATAGAAGGGGATCAGCGGCGTGGTCTCCTGGCGGTAGACCGCCTGGCGCTTGCGGAAGGTGTCCTCATTGTCGTCGGGGCGGACCGGCTTGCCGGCCGCGACCGTATCGGCGACCCGTTTTTTGAGGCGGTTCACCAGCTCATTCTCGTCAACGACAAGTTCGATCACGACGTCGAGCGCCCGCTTCTGCTTCTTGAGCACCCGGTCGATCATCTTCGCCTGCCCGACCGTGCGGACGGCGCCGTCGAGTATGAACCCCGGCTTGCAGTCCGGGGACTGGATGCGGGCGGTGATGAGCTGCTCGATAACCTCATCCGAGACGAGGTTTCCCCCGTCCATGATCGCTTTGACTTTTCTGCCGAGCGCAGAACCGGAGTCCCGCTCGGCGCGCAGCATGTCGCCGGTCGATAGCTGCGGGATGCCGCGGCGCTCAACGATGCGATGCGCCTGCGTGCCCTTTCCGGCCCCCGGCGGTCCGAGCAGGATCAGGATCATTTCTTGCCGCCTCTGAGCTTCGATTTCTTGATGAGGCTCTCATATTGCTGGGCGAGGAGGTGGCCCTGAATCTGGCCGACCGTATCGAGCGTCACCGACACGACGATGAGAAGCGACGTGCCGCCCAGATAGACCGGTATCGACGGATAGGCCGCGCGCAGGAATTCCGGCAGCAGGCAGACCGCCGTCAGATAGAGTGCGCCGACGACCGTCAGACGCGTCAGCACATAATCGAGATACTCGGCCGTGCGCGCACCGGGACGATAGCCCTGGATAAAACCGCCATACTTCTTGAGGTTGTCGGCGACATCCGTCGTGTTGAACACGACCGTGGTGTAGACGAACGCGAAGGCGATGATGCCGATCCCGTAAAGGGCGATGTACATCGGGCGCCCGGGTCCGAAGAGGATATTGAGGTTCTGCAGCCATTCGGGCGCATCGGGACCGACTGCGCCCGCCGCCGTCGCCGGCAGAAGGAGCAGCGATGACGCGAAAATCGGCGGAATGACGCCCGCCGTGTTTAGCTTCAGGGGCAGGTGCGATTTTTCCCCTTGTGTCATCCGCATGCCGACCTGGCGGCGCGGATACTGGACGACGACGCGGCGCTGCGAGCGCTCCACGAAAACGACGAAGGTGATGAGCGCCATCGCGCCGACGATGACGAGGACGACGATCGAGAACGGGAGCGACTGCGCGCCTGCCGTACCGCGGCCGAGCGCCAGGAGGCCGGCCGCCGCGCGCGGAAGCTCAGCAACGATGCCGGCGAAGATGATCAGCGAAATGCCGTTGCCGATGCCCCGCGAGGTGATCTGTTCGCCAAGCCACAAGAGGAACATGACGCCGCCGACGAGCGTCACGACCGCCGTCAGCAGGAAAAACGGCCCGGGATCGGCGACGATCGGCGTTCCCCCGCCCGAGCCGGACTGAAGGCTGACCGCAATGAAATAGCCCTGAATCGTCGCAAGGAAGACCGTCAGATAGCGCGTGTACTGGTTGATCTGGCGCCGGCCCTGCTCGCCCTCTTTCTTGAGCGCCTCTAGAGACGGGATCACCGAGGTCATCAGTTGCAGGATGATCGACGCCGAGATGTAAGGCATGATGTTGAGCGCGAAGATCGCCATACGCTCGACCGCGCCGCCCGCAAAAATATTGAGCGTTCCAAGAAGACCGCCGGTCTGCGACTGGAACTGGGCGGCGAAAGCGTCGGGATTGATGCCGGGCAGCGGGATATAGGTACCGAGCCGGTAGACGATCAGCGCGCCGAGCGTGAACAGAAGACGTTTCTTCAGCTCCTCCGCTTTAGCCAGCGAAGAGAGATTGATATTCTGGGCGAATTGTTCGGCGGCCGAAGTCATACCGGTCTATGCATCCCGATCGCGCGCCGGCGCACTTCGCCCGGCCTGATGAAGGAGAAAATGGGCGAGCCCGAAAGGCGTCTCCGCAAAGTACGCCGCCCGAAGGCCTGCAGAGGCTTTTGCGATATGGAGACGCGAGCCCGCTGGCGCAACCTCACCCGCCCCTACTCCTATTTGCCCTTTTTCGCGGCTTTTTCGGCCTTCGCCGGCTTTTCTTCCCGGGTCTCGGTCATGGCGACGCTGCCGCCTGCCTTTTCGACGGCGGCGCGCGCGCCGGCCGAAGCGTAGGCGACCTCGATCGACAGCTTCGCCTTCAGGTCGCCGACGCCGAGGAGCCGCACGCCGTCAAGCGCCCGGCGGATAACGCCCGCGCCGATGAGGGCCGCAGCATCGATCTTCTTGCCGGCGTCAAGAACGCCGGCGTCGATCGCCGTCTGAATGCGGCCGATATTGACTTCGGCGTATTTCGCCTGATTAGGCTTGTTGAAGCCGCGTTTCGGCATCCGCATGTAAAGCGGCATCTGGCCGCCTTCGAACTGGCGAATGCCTTTGACGCCGGAGCGGGCCTTCTGGCCCTTGACGCCGCGCCCGCCGGTCTTGCCCTTACCCGAGCCGATACCGCGGCCGATGCGCATGCGTTCCTTGCGCGCGCCGGGATTGTCGTGGAGTTCGTTGAGCTTCATGGTTTCTCCTTGGACTTGCGACGCTGGCGGCCGTCCGCTGGCGCCTCGCCCCTGTTCGGCCGGTTATTCGACCACTTTCACGAGATGCGGGATCTTGTTGATCATCCCGCGCACGGAGGGCGTGTCTTCAAGCTCGCGCACGCGCCCGATCTTGCCGAGCCCGAGCCCGACAAGCGTCGCGCGCTGGTCCTGCGGCCGGCGCGCAGCGCTGCCGGTCTGCCGGACCTTGATCGTCTTTTTTGCTTTCGGCGCCATTCGTCAGCTCCTTGAATATTAGGCGGCGTCGGCGCCAGAAGCCTCGCCGCCGCCGGTGCGGCCTGCAAGAATTTCGGAAACCTTTTTGCCGCGTTTGGCCGCGATCGTACGCGGGCTCGTCTGCGCCTGGAGCGCGTCGATCGTGGCGCGCACCATGTTGTAGGGGTTCGACGAGCCGAGCGACTTCGCGACGACGTCCTGGATGCCGAGCGTTTCGAAGACCGCGCGCATCGGGCCTCCGGCGATGATGCCGGTGCCCGGCGGCGCCGCACGCAGGAACACTTTGCCAGCGCCCCAGCGACCGGCGGCGTCGTGATGAATCGTGCGGCCTTCGCGCAGCGGAATGCGCACGAGGCTGCGTTTTGCTTCCTGCGAGGCCTTGCGGATCGCTTCCGGCACTTCGCGCGCCTTGCCCTTGCCGTAGCCGACGCGGCCCTTCTGGTCGCCGACGACGACGAGCGCGGCGAAACCGAAGTTCTTGCCGCCTTTCACCACCTTGGCGACGCGGTTGATGGCGACGAGCTTATCGACGAACTCATCGCGCTCTTCGCGCTCCTGCTGACGACCGCGTCCGCGGTCGCGTCCGCCGCGATCACGGCGCTGGCCGCGTTCGGGACGATCACCGCCGCTTTCCTGACTGTCTTCGCGCGCCATTCCGTTCTCCATCAACCTTTAGAAACTGAGCCCGCCTTCGCGGGCGGCGTCGGCGAGCGCCTTGATGCGCCCATGAAAAATATAAGCGCCGCGATCGAAGACGACGTCCTTGACCCCGGCCTTCAGCGCGCGCTCGGCGAGCGCCTTGCCGACTTTCGCCGCAGCGTCCTTGTCGGCGCCGTTAGCGATATCAGACTTCAGCGCCTTGTCGAGCGAGGACGCCGAAGCGAGCGTCTTGCCAGCGGCGTCATCAATGATCTGCGCCGAGATGTTCTTCGAAGAACGGAAGACGGACAGGCGCGGGCGCCCGGACGACACCGCCTTCAGTTTGAAGCGGGCGCGTCCGGCGCGCTTCGATTTCTGATCTCTTTTGGTGGCCATAGCCGTAACCTTGCGTTGCGCGACCCTCGCGCGTTACTTCTTCTTGCCTTCCTTGCGGAAGATGAACTCGCCCTCATAACGGACGCCTTTGCCCTGATAGGGCTCGGGCGGGCGCATGGACCGGATTTTTGCGGCCGTTTCACCGACCTGCTGCTTGTTGATGCCCGAAATGATGATTTCCGTCTGCTTCGGCGTTTCAATCTTGATGCCCGGCGGCGGCGGGAATTCTATTTCGTGGCTGTAGCCGAGCGCGAGGCTGAGGTTCGACCCCTTCATCGCGGCGCGATAGCCGACGCCGACCAGTTCGAGCTTCTTCGAATAAGCCGCGGTGACGCCGGTCATCAGATTGGCGATCATCGTGCGGCTCATGCCCCACTGCGACTTCGCCTCTTTCGATTTGTCGATCGGCGACACGACGACCTGGTCGCCATCGAGCGCGACCTTGCAATGGTCGTTGACGACGAATTTGAGTTCGCCTTTCGGTCCCTTCGCCGTGACCGTCTGGCCGGTGACGGAGACAGTGACGCCCTTGGGCGCCGCCACTGGTTTCTTGCCGATACGAGACATGGCTTCCGCGCTCCTCAATAGACCTGGAACAGCACTTCGCCGCCGACATTGGCGGCGCGTGCGGCCGTGTCCGACATGACGCCCTTCGGGGTCGAGACGACGGAAATGCCGAGGCCGTTTCTGACCGACGGCAGGTCCGCGACCGCCGAATAGATGCGGCGGCCGGGCTTGGACACGCGCTTGATGTTGGTGATGACCGGCGCGCCCTCGAAATATTTGAGCTCGATGTCGAACTCGGGCTTGGCGCCCTCTTTCTCGGTGCGCGAATAGCCGCGGATGTAGCCTTCGTCCGCCAGAACGTCGAGGACGCGCCCGCGCATTTTCGACGCCGGCACCGTCAGCGACGAATGAAGGCGCAGCTGCGCGTTGCGAATGCGCGTGATCAGGTCGCCGATAGGATCGTTAATCGCCATGTGCGGTGTCCTCCCTACCAGCTCGCCTTGACGAGGCCCGGGATCTTTCCGTCCGATCCGAGGAGCCGCAGCGACAAGCGCGACATCTTGAGCTTGCGATAATATCCGCGCGGCCGGCCGGTGACCTGGCAGCGGTTGCGGATGCGCGTCTTCGACGAATTGCGCGGTAGTTCCGCGAGCTTGATCGCCGCAGCGAACCGCTCTTCCGCGGGCTTGTCCTGGTCCTTGATGAGGGCCTTGAGACGCGCGCGACGGGCCGAGTATTTCTTGGCCAGCCGGCGGCGTTTCAAATTCCGCTCGATCATCGATGTCTTAGCCATTCAGTCCTCCGTTAGACCGGTTTCCGGCGTCGCCGGACCTTGCCTAGCCTTTCCATTTTCCCCGCCGCTATTTGCGGAACGGGAAGTTGAATTCCGCCAGCAGCGCCCGCGCTTCGGCGTCCGATTTCGCCGTCGTGCAGACGATGATGTCCATGCCACGCACTTTTTCGACCTGATCGTAATTGATCTCCGGGAACACGAGGTGTTCCTTGAGGCCGAGCGCGTAATTGCCGCGCCCGTCGAAGCTCTTCGGCGACAGGCCGCGGAAGTCGCGCACGCGCGGCAGCGCGACGGTCACGAGCCGGTCAAGAAACTCGTACATCCGGTCCTTGCGCAGCGTGACCTTGCAGCCGACCGCCATGCCCTCGCGCAGCTTGAAGCTCGCGATCGACTGCTTGGCCTTGGTGATCACCGGCTTCTGGCCCGCGATCTTCATCAGTTCCTCGAGCGCCTGCTCGACCGCCTTGCGGTCGTTGACGGCGTCACCGACGCCCATGTTGATGACGACCTTTTCGATGCGGGGCGTCATCATGACGTTCTTGTAGCCGAACTGCGTCTGCAACGAGCTCTTGATCTTCTCGTTGTACTGCTTCTTCAGCCGCGGCGTATATTTCTGCGCGTCAGCCATTGATCACCTCGCCCGAGCGGCGTTCGATGCGGACCTTCTTGCCGTCCGCGCCGGTCTTGAAACCGACGCGCGTGCGCTTGCCGTCCTTGCCCACAAGCGCGACGTTGGAAATGTGGATCGGCGCTTCCTCGCGCACGATGCCCCCGCGCGACGTCGCAGTCTGCTTCTGGTGCTTCGTCGCGATGTTGACGCCGCGCACGACGACGCGATCGTCCTTCGGCAGGACTTGCGTCACTTCGGCCTCGACCCCGCGGTACTTGCCTGCGAGCACGACGACCTTGTCGCCCTTCTTGATCTTGGCGGCCATGACTACAGCACCTCCGGGGCGAGCGAGACGATCTTCATGTGGTTCGCCGCGCGCAGCTCGCGCGTCACCGGCCCGAAGATGCGCGTGCCGACCGGCTCTTTCTGGTTGTTGATGAGCACGGCGGCGTTGCGGTCGAAACGGATCACCGAACCGTCCTTGCGCTTGATGTCCTTGGCCGTGCGCACGACGACCGCCTTCATCACGGCGCCCTTTTTGACGCGGCCGCGCGGGATCGCCTCCTTCACGGAGACGACGATGATGTCGCCGACGCGGGCGTATTTGCGCTTTGACCCGCCGAGCACCTTGATGCACTGGACGCGCTTGGCGCCCGAGTTGTCGGCGACGT
>CAZNXR010000072.1:0-8522 GCA_964576815.1 uncultured Caulobacterales bacterium
GGCGATTCCGCGCTCGACTGGACGCTCAACCTTGAGCCGATCGCCAAGCGCATCACGCTTGTGCATCGGCGCAATGAGTTCCGCGCCGCCCCCGAGAGCGTCGATCGCATGCGCGCGCTCGCCGATGCGGGCCGCATCAATCTGAAAATCGCCGAGATCAAGGGCCTCGACGGCGCGGACGGCATGATCTCCGGCGCGGTGACGAGCGACGGCGTCATCCCCTGCGACCGCATGCTCGCCTTTTACGGCCTGACCATGAAGCTGGGGCCCATCGCGGAATTCGGCCTGAGACTCGACGAGGACCGCATCGCCGTCGACACCGAGAAATTCGAGACCTCCGTACCCGGCATATTCTGCATCGGCGACATGGCGAATTATCCCGGCAAGCTGAAACTGATCCTCTCAGGGTTCCATGAAGCGGCGCTGATGAGCCACGGCGCCTTTCACTATGTCTTTCCCGACAAGAAACTGAAATTCCAGCACACGACGAGCGCAAAGGAACTGCAGCGCACGGTCGTCGGCGCTCCGCCGGCGGGTTAATCCCGACCACCGGCACCCCGGACGCCGAAGGCGATCTGGGGTCCACATATCGCGAGAGTACAAAGATGGACCCCCCGGGTTCCGCGCCGACGCGCAGCCGCAGGGTGACGGCGTAGCTTGGGGCGGCATGCGCTCTGTGTGCTGATGAAGTAAAACAATCCGTCATCCCGGACGGCGAGGCCGATCCGGGGTCCACCTATCGCGACAGCATAAAGATGGACCCCGGGATCGTCGCTTCGCGACGCCCCGGGGTGACGGAGTAAGGCACGCGAAGATTAAGCCTCCGAAATCTGCGTCAGCGCCGCCGACAGTTTCTCCTGCCGCTCAGCAAATGCGATACGCCGCTCACGGTTTTCCTCGACGATCTCAACCGGCGCGCGTTCGACGAAGTTCGGGTTCGACATTTTCTTGTCGATCGCGTCGATCTCCTTGACGCATTTGTCGATTTCTTTGGCGAGGCGCGCTTTCTCGGCCGCGATGTCGATGATTCCGGCGAGCGGCAGCGCGTAAACGCCGCCCTCATGCACGACCTGCACGGCGCCCTTCGGCGCGGCGGGCGCGATGCTGACAGGCTCAAGTCGCGCAAGCCGCGCGATGAGGTCGCGGTAAAGGTCGATGCGCAGCGAGACTTCAGGTCCTGCGGCGACGCCGATCATGGGAACCTTCGCGCCCGCCGGCACGTTCATTTCCTGCCGCGCGGAGCGAATGGCGCCGATGAGGCCGATCAGCCAGTTGATCTCTTCGGCGGCTGCGTCATTGCGCGGAAAATCCGCCGCCTTCGGCCAGTCGTCGACGATGAGATGCGCGTCTCGCGCCGCCGTCTCCCGCCACAGCTCTTCGGTGATGAACGGCATGAACGGGTGGAGGAGTTTCAACGCCTCGCTGAGCACCCACGCCGTCGCCTTGCGCGTCTCTACTTTTGCAGCGCCGTCCGGCCCCATCAGGATCGGCTTGGCGAGTTCCAGATGCCAGTCGCAGAAGACGTTCCAGACGAATTTATACATCGCGCCGGCGGCGTCATTGAACCGGTAGGTTTCAAGCGCCGCCGTCGTCTCCGCCGCGGCGAGTCCGGCCTCGTGAATGATCCACTGATTCAGCGTTTCCTTCGCCGATTTAGGATCGAAGGCGGCATCGAAGCGGCATTCGTTCATTTCGCAAAAGCGCGCGGCGTTCCAGAGTTTGGTGCCGAAATTGCGGTAGCCTTCGACGCGCGCCTCGGAAAGGCGGATATTGCGCCCTTGCGCCGCCATCGCCGCCAGCGTGAAGCGCAACGCATCCGCGCCGTATTTGTCGATCAGCGTCAGGGGATCGATAACGTTCCCCTTCGACTTCGACATTTTCTGCCCCTTTTCGTCGAGAACGAGGGCGTGGATGTAGACATCCCTGAAGGGAACTTCCTTCATCACATGGCAGCCCATCATCATCATGCGGGCGACCCAGAAAAAGATGATGTCGAAGGCAGTAACGAGCACGCTGTTCGGATAACGCGCGGCGAGTTCCGGCGTCTTGTCCGGCCAGCCCATGGTCGAGAATGGCCACAGCGCCGACGAGAACCAGGTGTCGAGCACGTCCTCGTCGCGAACGAGCAGCGGCCCCTCGCCTTCCCCCGACCGCATGGCGTTGATATCGGCGAGCGAATAGCCTTCCGCCGTCAACCGCACGATCGCTTCTTTCGTCGCGTCTTCCTCGGTTTCGGCGACATAAACGTGACCGTCCGGCCCATACCAAGCCGGAATCTGATGCCCCCACCAGAGCTGGCGCGAGACGCACCAGGGTTCGATGTTGCGCATCCACTGGAAATAGGTCTTCGCCCAGTTTTCGGGGACGAAGCGCGTCTCGCCTTGATCGACCGCGGCGATGGCGCGTTTTGCGAGCTCTTCGGCGTCGACATACCACTGGTCGGTCAGCATCGGTTCGATGACGACGTTCGAGCGGTCGCCGAAGGGCTGCATGATCTTCTTGTCTTCGACCTTGATGAGAAGGCCGCGCTCTTCGATGTCTGCGACGACCTGTTTTCGCGCCTCATACCGGTCGAGCCCGCGATACTTCGCCGGCACATAATCCGCATCGAGCATGCGCGCGTGTTCGTCCATCAGGATATAAAGCGGAATGTCGTTCCGCGTCGCGACCTTGTAATCGTTGAAGTCGTGCGCGCCGGTGATCTTAACCGCGCCGGAGCCGAAGTCCGGGTCCGGATAATCGTCCGTAATGATCGGAATATAGCGATCGGCGAGCGGCAGAAGACAGCGCTTGCCGACGATCGGGGCGTAGCGCTTGTCGGACGGGTGGACGGCGACGGCGCCGTCGCCGAGCATCGTCTCGGGCCGCGTCGTCGCGATCGAGATGTAGTCGCGCGTCTCCCACTCGGTGGGGTTTCCGTTTTCGTCATGCGCGATCGGGAACTGATAGGTCTCGCCGTTTTCAAGCGGATATTTGAAGTGCCAGAAATGGCCCGCGACTTCCGTGTTCTCGACCTCAAGGTCCGAGATCGCGGTCAGCAGTTTCGGGTCCCAGTTGACGAGACGCTTGTCGCGATAGATGAGTCCCTCGCGATAAAGTGAGACGAAGACCTTCTTCACCGCCTCGGAGAGGCCCTCGTCCATGGTGAAGCGCTCGCGGCTCCAGTCGCACGAGGCGCCGAGGCGCTTTAATTGCGAAATGATCGTGCCGCCGCTTTCGGCCTTCCACTTCCAGACTTTTTCGAGGAATTTTTCGCGACCGATTTCGGTGCGCTTGGGCTCCTGACGCTCCATCATCTGGCGCTCGACGACCATCTGCGTCGCGATGCCGGCGTGGTCCGTTCCCGGCTGCCACAACACGGACGCCCCTCGCATCCGGTGAAAGCGGCAGAGCACGTCCTGCAACGTGTTGTTGAGCGCGTGCCCCATATGGAGCGAGCCCGTCACATTGGGCGGCGGAATGACGATCGTGAACGGCGCGCCGTCGCCGGAAGGCCGGAAAGCGCCCGACTTCTCCCAAGCCTCATAAAGGCGCGGTTCGGCGCTGGCGGGGTCGAAGGATTTCTCAAGCATGAATGCGCGGTCCGCCGTGTTAGAGCGTGATGCAAAAAAATGGTCACCGGTTTTTTGCGAAATCACGCGACCAAACAAAAGACTAGCGCAAGTCGCTGATTCCGAATTCTTGCGATTTGCGCTAAGCGTCGTCTCGAAGGGAAACGTCGCGTTATAGCGGACGACCGCGTTGCAGCAATGCCCGGCGTCGTTTGAGCGTTATTGCGCCGGCCCAGACGAAGTCAGGTCAAGGCCGGTGTGCTTCGCGGCGAACGCCCATTCGTCCGCCGTCTCCTCGATGATCTTCGAGATCGGCGTGCCGGCGCCGTGTCCGGCGCGGGTTTCAATGCGGATGAGCTTGGGCTGGGGCCCGGTGTCGGCGGCCTGCAGCGCCGCCGTATATTTGAACGAATGCCCCGGCACGACGCGATCGTCCGTGTCCGCCGTTGTGACGAGGATCGCGGGATAGACCGAGCCGGTCTGGATATTGTGATAGGGCGAATAGGCCCTCAGCACGTCGAACATTTCGGGGTCCGCCGGGTCGCCGTAATCGTCGACCCAGAAGCGTCCTGCCGTAAACTGGTTGAACCGCAGCATGTCCATCACGCCGACCGCCGGCAGGGCCGCGCCGAACAGGTCCGGCCGCTGCGCGATCGCCGCGCCGACCAGCAGACCGCCGTTCGAGCGGCCGATAATCGCCAGCTTCTCTTGCGAGGTGTACTTGTTGGCGATCAGCCACTCGGCGGCGGCGATGAAGTCGTCGAAGACGTTCTGCTTGTTCTTCAGCCTTCCGCCGTCGTGCCAGTCGCGGCCATATTCGCCGCCGCCGCGAATATTGGCGAGCGCGAACACGCCGCCCATTTCCATCCAGGCGAGGCGCGCCGCCGAGAAAGCCGGCGGCAGGGAGACGTTAAAGCCGCCATAACCGTAAAGCAGCACAGGCCGCGACCCCGTCGCCGTCACATCCTTCCTATGGACGATGAACATTGGAACCTCGACGCCGCCGGCCGAGCCGAAAAACCTCTGTTCGACGACATAGTCGTCAGGATTGAACTTGAGTTCCGGCGCCTTGACGATCGCGCTCTCGCCGCTCGCGACATCATAGCGATAGATCGTCGTCGGCCGGTTGAACGAGGTGAAAAGATAGAATGTCTCGGGATCATTCGCCTTCCCGTCGAAGCCGGCTACCGCGCCGATGCCCGGCAGCTCCACGGAACGGACGAGCGAGCCGTCTGTCTCGTGGACGCGCACGACCGATTTGGCGTGCTCCAGATACTGGACGATCAGCTTGCCGCCGACTTGGCTCGCCCCGTCGATCGGAAACTGTCCCTCGGCGATGATCGTGCGCCACTTGTCCGGCGCGGGATCGGCCGCATCGACCGCGACGATGCGATAGTTCGGCGCGCCGAAATCCGTCCGTACAAAGAAGGTCGGGCCGGCGTTGCCGATGACGATGTGATTATTGGCGAAATCATCGACCGCGATCGTCGTCTTGTTGTTCGCCGCGAGATCGACGAAACGAAGTCCGTTGCCGTCGGTCCCGCGCCAGGACGCCACGACGAGATAGCGCCCGTCGTCGGTGACGTCGGCGCCCCAGCCGACATCGGGCCGCGCGGGGTCCTCGACAACGACGCGGTCTTCCGCCTGCGCTTCGCCGAGGCGGTGGAAATAAACCTTCTGGTTCATGTTGAGCGCGGTGAATTTCTCTTCCGCGCTCGTCTCCGGATAACGCGAGTAGTAGAATCCGGAGCCGTCCTTCGCCCAGGAAAGGCCGGAGAATTTCACCCAATCGACGCGGTCGGCGCGCTTTTCGCCGGTCGCCGTGTCGATGACTTCGACCGTTCGCCAGTCGGACCCGCCGTCCTGCACGAGATAGGCGACTTTCGATCCGTCCGGCGAGGGCGCCGTTCCGGCGAGCGCGACCGTTCCGTCTTCGGACCAGGCGTTTGGGTCGAGCAGCACGCGTCCGTCAGCGCGCGGGTCATCGGTCACATAGAAGACGGATTGATTCTGAAGCCCGTCATTCTTCGAATAGAAATAGCGCGCGCCCTCCTTCTCCGGGAGCGAATAGCGCGCGTAGTCGAACAGCTCCGTCAGGCGGCGTTCGATATCCGCCCGACCGGGGAGCGCTGCGAGATAGGCGGAGGAGACCTTGTTCTGCTCCTCGACCCACTTGGCGACTTGGCTGTTGACGCGCACGTCGTCTTCCAGCCAGCGATAGGGGTCGTCGATCGACACCGTTCCGGCGGCCGCAGACTGGAATTCGTCCGTTTGCGCGACGGTCGCTGTTTGCGGATAGACGAGTTCCGGCGGCGGGCTCTGATCCATCACTTTCGGCGCCTCAGTTTTCTTTCCGCAAGAAGCAACGACGCTGACGGCCGCCGCCGTCATTAGGATCCGCTTCAAAAATGTCATGGTTTCCGCCTCCGCTCAGCACATCACTAGCCGAGCGGCGGAAACTGGCAAAACAAAACCGGCGGTCGCCCGCCGGTTCCGTGAAACGCTGATTTCGGCGGCCTGCCTAGCGGCGGCGGCGCGCCACGCGTTGGACTTCTTCCTCGACCTTCTCCTCGACGATTTGCGGGAGATTGGCGTCGAGCCAGTCTTTGATCATCGGCCGAAGCATCTCGACGACCAAATCTTCGAGGGTCCGTCCACGACCGTCCGACACCTGCACCGACTGCGACAGGTTCAAGAATGCCTTTGACGCCGCAGCGGCCGTTTGCTCCGCAATGATCGCGTCATCGTCCGCCATCGCTTCCGCTACGTTTTTCCTAATCATTTCAACATCTTCCGTTGCAAAGGTGGGTTCCGGCTGGGGTGCTGGCTGAAACGCCGCCGGACGCGGCGGCGGACGCAATGGCTCCTGACGCGGGGGTTCCTGGGCGGCGACCCTTTGCGGTTCGACGCGGGGCGCAGGCTTGGCGGCCGGCTCTTCCTCGTCCTCGGAGATAATCCTGCGGATCGAGGCGAGAATTTCCTCCATGCTCGGTTCAGGTTGGGTATTGCTCATCGGACCGGCCGTCCTCGTAAAGATGGGTTGGCGCCCGACGGGGCGCGGATTGACGCGACTTTCAGCCGCTTCGCCGGCGCGCGCAACCCTTTGTTTGAAGGCCGCGATCAGGGGGCGGGTCGATCCCCGGCCGCCTCTGCGTCAGGTCCAAGCGCCCCCATGGCGGCCAGCAGTTGAAAAGTCCCAAGGCGCGCGTCGCGCTCCGCATTCGCAAGCGACACGCGGGCGTTCAGAAACTCTTGTTCGGCGTCGAGGACATCAAGCGTCGTGCGAACGCCCAGTTGAGCCTCACGGCGAACGCCGTTGAGGGCGAGTTCGCTGGCGGCGACTTGCGCCTCCGCCGAGAGGATATTCGCGCGCGCGGCCTGCAATTGCTCAAATGCGCCGGTGACCGCGGCGTCGGCGCGACGTTCGGCTTCCTCGACCTGGCGCCGGCTTTGTTCGTGCAGCGCCTTGGCTTCGCGAACGCGCGAGATGTTTAGGCCGCCGAGAAAGATCGGAACCGAGGCGCGCGCGCCGTAGGCGAACTGTTCGTCCTCAAGGGCGAACAGCGAGGGTTCGTCGGCGAACTGGTAGCTCGCCGTCAGCGACACCGTCGGCGAAAACTGTCCCTTGGCGACCTGCAGGTTCCGCTTCTGCGCACGTTCGGCCATCCGTGCGCGGACGATCGACGGCGCGCCCTCGCGCGAGATCGACAGCGATTCATCGAGCGTCGCGGGTACGGCGGGCAGGACAGGATTTTCGTCAAGCGTTCCGGGCTGCGCCCCGATGATCTCGACAAAGCTCGCGCGGCTGACGGCGAGCCGCGCTTGCGCGGTCGTCAAATTCGCGCGCGCCTGGGCGAGGCGCGCTTCGGCCTGCGCGACATCGGTCTTGGTCACCTCGCCGACTTCGAAGCGCAGGTCCGCTTCGCGCTTCTGGCGCGTCAGCACTTCGACATTGTTGGTGTTCGCGCCGAACACCTCCGAATCGCGAACGACGTCGAAATAGGCGCCGGCGGCGCGCGACAGCACGTCCTGTTCGGTGAGCGCCAGTTCGGCTGCGCCCGCCTTCACCCGCGCGCGCGCGGCGCGAATGGCGTTGTAGTTGCGAAAGCCGGTGAAAATCTGCTGCTCGCCCGAAATCTGGTAGCTCGTTGTGGCGAGATTGAAGTCCTGCGTGGTGGTGCCCGTCGCCGCCGGGTCAAAGATCGCCGCATTGAGCGTCTGCGAGCCGTCCGTTTTCACGTAGCTCGCGCCCCCGGTGATCTGAGGCAGGGCGCCCGCCGCCGCCTGCGGGGTCAATTCCTGAGTCGCGCGCTGACGCGCGCGCTCAGCGGCGATCGTGGGATTTGAATTATAGGCGGCGGAAAGCGCCTCTTCGAGAGATTGCGCAAGCGCCGCCGGCGCTGGCGTCGCCGCCAGCAACGCGCCGACCGTCGTCAGGAACCGCTTCATTACTTACTCCTAACCAACCACGCCGCGGCGCTAGGCGCCGGGGCCGGCGCCGCGCCCATGCCTAGAATACGAAGGTTTTAGGCCGGGTAAAACCTTGAAGCGCGGTCCGCGCCGACGCATCGAACACATCAACTCTGGCGATAGCCGCGCCCGAACGGCGCCAGACGGAACCCTTCGAAACGCCGCCGACGCGGAAGAAGGCCCCGAGCCGGCCCCCGTCCTTCAGTTGCCCGAGGAGCGCAGCCGGCTCGACGTCGATCGCCTGAGCGATGACGATGACGTCGAAAGGTCCCTGCTGGGCTGCGCCCGCCGCTGGATCGCCCTGCACCACCGCCGTGTTGACGGCGCCGACGCCATAAAGTTTCTCTTCCGCCGACTTCACGAGACTTTCATCCCTTTCCACTGCGACGACCATGTCGCAAAGGGCGGCGAGGATGGCCGTCGAATAGCCGGCGCCGCAGGCGGCGTCGAGCACAAGCTCTCCAGACCTGATGTTGAGTGCGGCGAGCAGTTTCGAAAAAT